>WTBX01000168.1 GCA_013138855.1 Methylococcaceae bacterium | reverse complement strand
CATCTACTTTCACCTGATTTGGAAACCATTGCTTATAAGCCGCAGGTAAAGGAATAGCCACCGCGTGTTGCGCATGAGCCTGTAATTGAATCGTAATTTTCTCAGCATCAATACTCAAGTTCATCGTCGCAATTTGCGCACAATTAGGCACACATTCAGGGGCTTGAGTTAAACGATTTCTTAATTCATCTAATAAGTTTTTTTCTGGATACTGATATTTTTCACCCGCGATCACTTCATTAATCGGCAATGCAGTTAATATAAAGAAACATAAGCACAGCATTAACGGAGCAGATGAAGATTTAAAGGTAAATTTTTTGGCTAAGCCAAACATCAACAAACTTAAAACCACCACGATAATAGCGCGTACAAAATTAAGTAACATCGTCATAGTCGGTGTTAAAAACCAAAAATCCATCTGTTGCCCACTATCGACCGAACCATTCCATGTTAAATGCACTTGCGTCCAATGCCATTGCGGTGCGCCCAAACCTGTTTGTACCGTTGCATTCGGGTCTATACGATTAAAATTAACCGATTTTTTCGCATACCCATTATAATAACTATTTTGACGATTACTCACCGAATCTATAATGCTTTTAGACCTATATTTTTTGGGTTTAGCTTTCATTTCCTGTTGTTGCATAGGTGCTGGAGCTTCCTCCATCATTGCCTGATCCGCTGCCATATTCATATTACCTGCGAGCATATCATCAAATTCAAAGTCTTCTTGAGACTTATCAACACTACTTGTTGAATAACTGGGCGCAGTAATTTGTTTCCACGGTTTTTCCAATTGCGGATAAATCCCTTTTCTAACCTGATCGACTAAAAAAGGAATCGTGATCACAATCAACACTAACCAGCAGGCGTTTCTATACCAACGCACTCCCGATAAAAATAATCCTGTCGGTAAAACTTTAATTAAGGCAATGGCCGCAATAATATTCAACCACACAAAACGCGGTGCGCCAGCTTCATGCCAGATAAGAGCTAAGGTAATTAACGCGAAAATTCCCCAGTGTAAATTCCATAAGCGACTAATCGCTAACGATGCTATTAATACCAAGAATAAATCTAATAATGTCCAGCGTGAAATCCAGCTATTAGGGACATTATCCACGCCAGAAGCAGCAATTAAACGCCAACCCGGAGGTAAATTAAGCACCGCACCGACTTTATGAAATTTTTGCTTCCAACCTACCGCGCTTAAAGTATTAATATCACCTGTAAAACGACTATCTGCTTTTAACGATAATGCGCCTTTTCTGACTTCAACGCCTTGCTGCTTAGAATCTTTTAATTGAGTAATGAGTTGATTTTGTCCATTTAATTTCACTTGCCCTAATTGAATTTCTGGCAACGCATCTAATCGCCAACCATTCGTCATTTTGCCGTGAATTTTATCTTGAATGGTGTAACCTGCCCCATCAAAATCCAGCCATAATTCACGGCTTAAATTTAAATTATTGGGTTCAGGTTCAGGGTCGCCACGTTGAATCACTTTAAAGCCCATCACATCGCCTTGATTAACTTGATAAGCAGGTAATTTTTTCCACGCATTAGGTAAATTAGTTTGACTAGGGTCAATGGGAAATAAATTTTCTATTTCTACCACGCGCTGATAAGGCTGCGCTTTGAACACCCAAATTTCAGTTGCAGGCCAAGTTTCATCTTTAACTGTTAACGCTAATTCATTTAAGGGACGAGGATAACGTGCGTGTAACTCAATATGCCAACGTCCTGCCCTTACTTGTACCGATAAACTACCATCAGGTTCAATTCTCGCAGGTAAAGGGCTTTGCAAACGAATGGGAATAAATTCTTTTAATAAAGCATGAGGTAATTTAATTTCACGTTGCAATCCTGAAACCTCTAATTCCAAATAAGTCACTAATTGCAATGGCACATCATCATTAACTTGTCTGAAAACCTGTATATCCAATTTATTTTGAATATTTTCAGGCTTTTTTTCACCTCTATCACTTTCTTTTAACCACACCGAACCTTGTTTAATCGACGGATAAGCGATATTTTTCCCGTTAATCGCCAAGGTAATTAAACCGCTGTCGGCTGGAATGCTTAAATTTTCAGGAATTGAATCCCACAACAAATCCCCTTTCAACGTATAAAGCCCTGCTGCCAATTTAATCATCGGCTTACCGTGACGCTTCATCACCAGCACAGGCTTATCATTAGCCGTCACATTAACAGGCCAATGCTTATCGCTACCTACTAACGCAATCCAGCTTTCTTTATAAACCTGCCATTGGCTAGAAAATTTTCCTTGTTCGGAACTAAGTTCTAACGCCAACTCACTCGGCCAAGCACAGCGTTTTTGCTGATAGCTGTTATTTAAAAAAGGACATTTATAATCCCCCGTATCCAACAACACCCAATCTATCCATGGCTTTAATGGTTCTGGGACTTTATCAGGTGTTAACGGTGCAGCGTAAACTGCTTGCGAGAAAAATATTAATAATAAAAATAAGCGGATAATTTGTTTCACAACTAACTCCAGCGAATAAAAGCAACATAGGCTAAGTGTAACGCTAATTTAAGGCTTTATCATGAAATTTATGAATAAATTGACTCAGTTTTTCCAATTTATTGAAATGATGGGAAAAGCTGTCAGTTTTATGGCATATTTTGAAAAATAGATGGAAGTTGCAAACTATCTTTTATATGCTGTTAGCCTCTTAAATAACAGCCAATATTTAAAACATCATGCGAAATTTTCTATTTATTTTTTTAATGCTGTGTAGTTCATTAAGCTTTGCTGAACCTAGATTTAGACCTGCTTCATGGGGTTTGTCGATTATTGGAACAGAACTAGACAATTTTTATTGGGTTGATGCAGGAATTTATCGCTCTGAACAACCAGATGACGATAATTTTTCAAACTTATCTAAATTAGGTATCAAAGAGATTCTTAATTTAAGAGAGTATCACAGTGATGATGAGGCGGAAGAACATCACTTTAAGGTTCACAGGGTAAAAATGAATGCAGCAAAAGTGACGGCAGCGCAGTTATTGGAATCGCTTAAGATTATAAAAAACCGTAAGAAACCGATTTTGATTCATTGCTGGCATGGTTCAGATAGAACAGGGGTAACAGTTGCAGCTTATAGAATGGTTTTTCAGAACTGGACTAAGGAGCAAGCGATAGATGAAATGGTCAATGGTAACTATGGTTATCATTCGAGTATTTATCCTAATCTACTCGTGTTACTCAAAAGTATTGATATTGCTAAGATGAGGAAAGATTTAGGTTTAGAATGAGGAATCTGGAGCGTTGTCTTCCAAGCGACTCCTCAAACAAGGAAATATTATTTTCACCATGAAGAACATGAAGTTCATGAAGGTTTTTGGTTTTCAATACTTCATGCTCCTCATGGTTAAAAAAGAAACTTTCCATTAAATAGACGTTTGTTTTTTATTAAGTTCGCGCTTTAGTCTTGCATCATGCCCATAAATATCATTTAAAAAAGTTACGCTTGAGCCGCTAGTTGCCATTACTGTGCTATAAAAAATTACCACAGGAACTTCGGCTTTCAAGTTTACTCTTCTTGAATTACCTCGCTGCATAGCGCGTTTAACTTTTTTAGCATCCCAACTTAAAAGATGTTGCGCTAAATCAGCAGGCTGTGCAACCCTGATGCAACCATGACTAAAATCACGTCTAGTACGCTTAAATAAGCGTTTAGAAGGTGTGTCATGCAAATAAACGGCATGTTTATTCGGAAACATAAATTTTACTAACCCTAACGCATTACGATTACCAGGACGTTGACGAACTCTTTTACCAACGCGTTCCATATTACTTCGTGCTAAATAATTAGGGTTACGACTGATTTTCGGCATGATTTCATTTTTAAGAATACTGTAAGGAATATTCCAATAAGGTCTAAATATCAAGTGCTTCATGTTAGCCGTGAATACTGGAGTTTGATGCTTACTGGCTTTCCCCACAACGACACGCATCGTTAATGGTTTAACTTTTTTCTTTTTTAAAGAGTCAAACGCCCACAATCTAAAACTGGGAATATTTACAAAAACTAATTGATCTTCTTCATGTCTAGGTATCCAGCGTAACCGTTCCAACCCTAATTCAATTTGGTTAACACGCATAGATAATGGTGTGTTTAAAACTTTAACCGTCTTTTTATCAAGCTTGCCAGTGACTTTTAAACCATGACGCTCTTGAACGTTTTTAATCGCCTCAGCCATAGCCTTATCATAAACAATGCTGTTAATCGCAATGCTGTCACCTTCTTTAATAAAAATAAAATCGCCTAAGGTTACTAATAAAGCGCGTAATTCAACTAATTGAGGGTCGCTATCGCCAACTTTTAAGGTTTTAGTAAATTTAAACGCTAACAGTGGATGATCTTTAGCTGCTTTTTGATAGTTTCCTAATGCTTTTTTAAGGTTACTATAGAAGATTAAATTAGGCTCTAAACTATCACTTAATTTCTTAGTCGTGCCTTTTTGAATGGCCGTAAAAGTTTGCTGCGCTAATGTTATGGGATCTTTATCAACATTAAAGCGAAACCTAACTTGTCTAGGGTTGATTCTTCCATAGCGTAAATCTGAATAATAATGCAATAAATTAGAGCTTAATGTCGCATCAAATAAAGTCAATTGGTGAAACGATGGCTTGAGATTTTTTTGCAATGCCTGCCATTGAAGATTTAACCATTTACTATGATAATCTTCACTGTTTAGCCCTTTAGCCCCTGCATCGGTTAATAATTTTAACGCAACCTCTGTTTCCTTGTTATTCAACCAGATTAAACTGTTATTAGATAAACGATAAAGCTCTTCGCTTGCCTTTTTTTCCAGTGGAGTTGACACAATAAGCCCTTGAATCATTTCGGCAATGATCTCACTAGTGGGGCTGGTATAATCAACAGCATAATTTGCACTGCTATAAACTGAAAGCATTAGGCTAAGCAAAATGCTGCAAATTATGTTATGACTGTCGTGAATGCTGCGTATATGTGCCATGACAATAACAGTGTTCCTGTAAGTTTAAGGCTAAGTAAAAAAGCGTTTCAAATAAACGCCTGTATGCGATTTTTTATGTTTGGATATTTGCTTAGGTGTTCCTTCGGCTACTAAAGTTCCACCGCCATCTCCCCCTTCGGGTCCCATGTCGATAATCCAGTCTGCCGTCTTGATAACATCAAGATTATGTTCAATGACGATGATAGTATTTCCGTGATCTCTAAGTGTATGTAATACCGTTAACAAATGTTTTATATCGTGAAAATGCAGACCTGTTGTCGGCTCATCTAAAATATAAAGTGTTTTACCCGTATCTCGTTTAGATAACTCTTTGGCGAGCTTTACTCGTTGAGCCTCACCGCCTGATAACGTCACTGCATTTTGACCTAAAGTAATATAGCTTAGTCCAACATCTATTAAGGTATGCAATTTTTTCGCCAAGACAGGGACTGGACTAAAAAATTGTGCGGCATCTTCCACGGTCATCTTCAAAATTTCGTCGATGGTTTTGCCTTTGTAACGAATTTCCAGCGTTTCGCGGTTATAGCGTTTGCTCGTACAAATATCGCAAGGAACAAATACATCGGGTAAAAAGTGCATTTCTACTTTAATCACCCCATCGCCTTTGCAGGCTTCACAGCGACCACCCTTCACATTAAAGCTAAAACGTCCTGGTGTGTAGCCGCGTGAGCGTGCTTCTGGCGTTGCTGCGAATAATTCGCGTATCGGCGTGAAAATTCCTGTATACGTTGCAGGGTTAGAGCGTGGTGTTCGACCTATGGGGCTTTGGTCTATATCCACCACTTTATCAATCTGCTCCAGTCCCTCGATAGTTTCGCAAGGTGCAGGTTGCAGACTCGATTTATTAATTAACCGTGCCGCATGGCGATACAAGGTATCATTAATTAAAGTAGATTTTCCCGAACCAGAAACCCCTGTCACACAGGTTAATAAGCCAATGGGAAAATGTATATTAATATTTTTAAGGTTATTACCACTGGCTTTGCGAATAACGATTTGTTTATCTTTGTTAGGCTCAGTTAATAAATCAGGTATTTCTATCCGTTGTCGCCCTGATAAATATTGCCCTGTGAGCGACTCTTCACTATTAATAATATCTTCTATAGTGCCTTGCGCAACGACATTGCCGCCATGTATACCCGCGCCTACACCTATATCAACGATATGTTGTGCCGCACGAATCGCCTCTTCATCATGTTCAACTACAATGACCGTATTACCTAAGTCTCTCAACTTAAATAAGGTGTTTAGCAAACGTTGATTATCGCGCTGATGCAAACCTATAGAAGGTTCATCCAAAACATACATCACGCCCACTAACCCCGCACCAATTTGACTCGCTAAACGAATACGTTGCGCTTCTCCGCCTGATAAAGTATCCGCACTACGATCTAAAGTTAAATAATCTAAACCGACATTCACTAAAAATTCTAGTCGAGCCTGAATTTCTTTATTAATTTTCGCAGCGACTTCGCCTCTATGTCCTGCAATCTCTAAATTTTGGAAAAAATCTAACGATTTTCGAATAGATAATCCCGTCAATTTATGTAAAGGTTGTTCATTAATAAATACATGCCGAGCGGCTGTATTTAATCGCGCCCCATGACAGCTACCACAGGTTTTTTTCGATAAATATTTAGACAATTCATCACGCACCATTTGCGAATCGGTTTCGTGATAACGTCGTTCCATATTGGCAATAATGCCTTCAAACGGATGTTTTTTAGTAACTATTTTCCCTGAGCCACTATTAAACTGAAAGCTAATACTTTCTTTACCGCTGCCGTACAAAATAATGTCGTGGATTTCCTTAGGCAATTCAATAAAAGGTTGTTCCATATCAAATTTATAATGTGCTGCTAAGGCACAAAGTATTTGATAATAATAGCCGTTACGTTTATCCCAACCTCGCACTGCACCGCCTGCAAGACTTAGTTTGTCATTATGAATGACTAAATCAGGATTAAAATGCTGTTTAACGCCTAAACCATCACAACTAGAACACGCGCCTTTTGGATTATTGAAAGAAAAAATACGCGGTTCTAATTCGCTTAAGCTATAACCACAATGTGAGCAAGCATATTTTTCTGAAAATAATAATTCGCTACCATCTTCCATAGAAACAGCAATGGCGATCCCTTCCGCTATTCTTAATGCGGTTTCAAAGGATTCAGCTAATCTTAAACTAATATCATCACGAATCTTAAAACGATCAACAACCACTTCGATGGTATGTTTTTTACGCAAATCTAACGTAGGCGGTTCATCTAAATCATAAATTTCACCGTCTATACGCGCGCGAATAAAACCTTGGGCGCGTAAATCATCCAATAATTGTATATGTTCGCCTTTACGTTGATTAACCACGGGAGCAAGTAACATCCAGCGTTGCTCTTGATCCTGAGTTAAAACCTGATCGACCATCTGGCTAATCGTTTGCGCCTCTAAAGATTCACCGTGTTTAGGGCAACAAGGCGTTCCTACTCTGGCATAAAGTAGTCGCAAATAATCATAAATTTCGGTAATCGTCCCGACGGTTGAGCGTGGATTGTGTGAGGTAGATTTTTGTTCTATAGAAATAGCAGGCGACAGCCCCTCGATATGATCGACATCAGGCTTTTCCATCATCGACAAAAACTGCCGTGCATAAGCCGATAAAGATTCCACATAACGGCGTTGCCCTTCGGCATAAATAGTATCAAAAGCCAGCGAAGATTTACCAGAACCAGACAGCCCAGTAATAACAATTAACGCATCACGCGGTAAATCAAGGTTTATATCTTTAAGATTGTGCGTCCTAGCACCTCTGATACTAATAGTATCCATTTATTTGGCGAGTGTGATGTAAAAACAACCGTGTAATATACGACTTACTGAGTAATGTGTCCAATGAAGATTACGTTAAGTTCTTGTCTATTAGTTGGTTTTTGTATTTTAAAATATTATTTCTAAATAAAAACAGAGATTTCAATTTAAAAATGAAAGGTTGATTAATGATAAAAAACAAGGTATTTTGCATAAAAAAAGTAATTTTCAAGCCTTTCCTGTAAAGAGAACATAATGTTAGTTGAATTTAGTGTTGCTAATTTTAAATCTATTCGAGAGCAACAAACCTTAAAACTCACCCCTGTTAAATCGTATAAAGAACATCCTGACAATCTTTTTTCCACAGGACGAAAAACAAGCCAATTACTCAATGTAGCCGCCATTTATGGTGCTAATTCAGCGGGAAAATCTTCTTTATTAGAAGCTTTTAACTATATGGAAAACTTTATTTTACAGAATAGTAAAATGAACGAAGGGGATGAAACCGACGTAATCCCATTTAAGTTAGATAATAGCTCTTATCTTGAGCCTTCAAGTTTTGAAGTAATTTTTATTCAGGATGAGATACGTTATCAATATGGTTTTTCTGTTACTCAAGGTAGTGTTATTAGTGAGTGGTTATATGTATCGCCAAAACAATCTTCTCAAATATGGTTTGAACGAGAAGGAGAAAATAAAGAAGAATGGTATCTTAATCGTAATTTAGCCTCTAAATCTGATAGAGAGACATGGAAGCGAATGACACGGAACAATGCTTTACTCTTGTCAGTCGCAGTACAATTAAATTCTGAAAAATTAAAACCTATCTTTACTTGGTTTAAAGAAAAAATAGTTCCACTTGAAAATGGAGACCCTGCTTTTACAGCAGAACATGCCCTTGATAAAACAATTAAAGCTAAAGTACTTAATTACTTAAATGCCGCTGATTTATCTATTCGTGACTTAGATATTCATGAGCAAAAAGTAAGTGTTGATGATTTACGAGAATTAGAGAAAGAATTAGGCAGTATCCCTACTGAAATAAAAAATGCAGTTGAGAAAGGAGAGATGAGTAAATTTAAGGTATATGTTTCTCATATTAATAATCAACGAGAACCTCTTAATTTTCAAGAAGAGTCAGAAGGTACTCAAAAACTCTTTGCTTTAGCAATGCCTCTAATTAACGTGTTAGAAAAAGGGCGGGTTGTATATATTGATGAATTAAACAATAGTTTGCATCCTTTTATTGTGAGAATGATTATTGGGTTATTTAATAATTCAGAAATAAACCTAAATCATGCACAGTTGATTTTTACAACTCACGACGCTTCTATTTTAGATAGAAAAATTCTTCGCCGTGATCAAATATGGTTTGTTGAAAAAGATAATGAATTAGCGACTCAGCTTTATCCGCTGAGTGATTTTTGTCCTCGTTCAAATGAATCACTTGCGAAAGGTTATTTAGAAGGTAAATATGGAGCAGTACCTTTTATTGGGGAGTTAGACTGGACATGAGTGATAAACTTTTTCACAAAAACAAAAAAGATTCCGCTGATTTACAAAGACAACAAGCTAAACAGGCGGTAGAAATTTTAGTCGTTTGTGAAGGTCAAACAGAGGGGGATTATATTAGACTATTGCGAAAGCATTGGGCTATCGAAGATAAAATACACATTATTGATGCATCTCAATATGTTTGTATTGATAAATTTGAAGAGATTAAGAAAAAACCACCGAAAATTGGCAATATTAAATATGGTTCATCACCTAACAATATTGTTAATTATGCGATAGCTGTTGCTCAAAAACGTAAAACACCTTTTAAACCTTATGCTTATATTTTTTGCTTATTTGATAACGATGACCCTATAAAATTTGCAGAAGCATCTCAAAAAAGTAAGCCTGTTCGGGGAGGGAAAGTAATTAAAATCACCTCCATCCCTTGTTTTGAATATTGGTTATTATTGCACTTTGAAAAATCTGATGCACCGCAAGGCACAGTAAAAAATAGTATTATAAAGCTTAAAAAATATATAACAGATTATAGTGAAGACAATAAAAGGCTTGATGATGCACGTTTTCAACAACTTTGTGCAAATGATGGCTTATTAAAGGCAGAAAAATGGGCGTATGACTTACTTACTAAATCTAAGCAATTAAATACAAATGACCCGTCAACATTAATGTTTGAGTTAATGAATATTTTTAGAGCGTTGAAGAAAGTTCAGAACAAAAAAAATAAAATGTCTAATGCTTCTGCAAGTAACACACTCTAAATTTATGAAAAATATTTTACTTGAAGTTAAAAATCTCAGCGTTGCTTTTAAGGATGATAACGTCGTTGATGGTATTAGTTTTGAAATCACAGCAGGCAAGACCTTTGCTTTAGTTGGTGAATCAGGCTCAGGCAAGTCATTAACCGCCCTTTCAATATTACGGCTATTACCTCCCAATGCTAAATTAACAGCGGACAATATCTTGTTGCAACAACAAGAGTTATTAAAGGTTTCAGAGCTTGATTTTTGTAAGGTACGCGGTAAACGCATAGGGTTGATTTTTCAAGACCCTATGTCATCGTTAAATCCAGTGATGAACATTAGTGATCAAGTCGCGGAAGTTTTAAAAATTCATTTTAATTTAAGTAAAGCTGAAATAAAAGCGCGAGTTTTAGAGTTATTACAGCAAGTTGAAATTCCAGAGCCTGAACGTAGAATGACTGAATACCCGCATCAGCTTTCAGGTGGTCAACGTCAACGCATTATGATTGCCATCGCATTAGCAGCAAAGCCTGATTTATTAATTGCCGATGAGCCAACGACGGCTTTAGATGTCACCATACAAGCACAAATTTTAGACTTATTAAAAAATATTCAACAACAAACAGGAATGGCATTATGGATAATCAGTCATGATTTAGCGTTGGTGTCTAATATTGCCGATAAAGTTGCAGTAATGCAGCACGGTAAAATTGTTGAGAGCGCAGATAGCCAACAATTATTTAATCATCCTCAGCATAGCTATACTAAGAAACTACTTGCTGCCCTGCCTTCGCTGGAAAATTGCCTGCAACAAGAAAGACAAAAGCAAGCGGCATTATTAAAAGTTTCGGACTTTAAAGTTTATTATCCAATACATCAAGGTATTTTTAAGCGCGTTGTAGATCATGTACGAGCTGTTGATGGGGTGGATTTTGAATTGCAACGTGGCAAAACGCTAGCGTTAGTGGGTGAATCAGGTTGCGGTAAAACGACTTTAGGAAAAGCTTTATTAAATTTGATTCCAGCCACTTCTGGACAAGTGTTATTAGACGATTTAGAGTTGAATCAATTAACGGGAGAAGAACTACGCCAAAAGCGTGCTGAAATCCAAATTGTATTTCAAGATCCTTTCGCAGCAATGAACCCTAGAATGTTAGTAGGTGAAATTATCGCGGAAGGCATTAGAGCCTTGCATCCAGATAAAACTCAACTACAAATTAACGATAAAGTCAGTCATTTGTTACAGCAAGTTGATTTACCCGAAGAATCAGCTTTACGTTATCCTCATGAGTTTTCAGGGGGGCAACGTCAGCGTATTTGCATAGCTAGAGCTTTAGCCGTAGAACCTAAATTAATTGTTTGTGATGAGCCAACGAGTGCTTTAGATGTTTCTGTGCAAGCACAGATTATTGAGCTGTTAAAATCTTTACAGCAGCAACAAGGCATAAGCTATTTATTTATAACCCATGATTTAGCGGTAGTTGCAGAAATTGCTGATGAGATTGCGGTGATGTATCAGGGGAAAATTGTTGAACAAGGGCTAGTTAAACAAGTTTTAAATAACCCTCAACATGCTTATAGTCGAAGGTTGTTAGCAGCCGTGCCTGAATTGAAAAAAGAATTTTAGCTAGACCTGTACTATTAAAATTTAGATTTCTCGTCATTACTCAGGCGGAGTCGCGCAACTTTTAGTCGCGCCCGAAGATTCATAGGTGAACTTTAAAATGAGTTAGTTTATTTAAATCTGTTTAATTTATAAATTTTGAAGATGCTTTAGGTCTCGTGCGCGACTAAAAGTCGCGGTTCCGATAGATATTCAAGCGATGAAAGCTTCTAAAAAAATGAAAAACAATAAAAAAGCCGCTCTGATAAATCAAAGCGGCTTTTGTTTTTCTAATATGTTTAATATACAGCTACCAATGTCTAAAAGTACCTGTATCAAGATGCACGAAATTAGAACGAGAATAATAACCAACCCCTCCCTGACGTAAAGCAATTGCTGCGTCACGTATATGAGTTGATTCAATGTTTTCTATACGAATATCTATTGCTTTACCCAGCATATGTTTACTTTTCTTGGCAACACCGCCACTTTTAGAGCGTAATGCTTCATTCGTTGCCGGCGATCTGTAACCAGAAATGATACTAATAGGTTTATTAGTTTCAAGGTTTGCCTGTAATTTATAAAGATAATTTAATAAATTAGGATCCATAGGGTGAACTTCATCCGTGCGGTGATCTCTTAAAACTTTATCTATTTCTTTTAAGGCATCGCTGACATATTTGCCTTTTTCAAAATAAGTTAAAGAGACTTTTTCACCTGTATGTAAATTGTTAAATGCCAATTTACGAGGTGATTGAGAATGTTTTGTTGCAGCGGAAGCAACTTCTGGAAAACTCATTGCGGCAGCGGAGCCTGCTGCGAGAAGTTGTAAAAAACGCCGTCTTGGCATTTGTTTTTGTGTATGAGCTGTTATTAAATCTAAACTGCCATCTACCATTGTTACTTATACCTATGTTTAGTGAAAAAATGCGAACACTCAAACATCCTACTGTAAAGCCGTGTTACCCAAAGACTTTCAATTCTATCAAATTTTTTAAGAAAATGCATTAGCATAGCCTTATAAATCTATAAACTACGCTATAAAAAGCATAGCATAAATTTATATTATTCCAAGAGATTGATAAAATTAAAAAAGTATTTGATATTCAAAAGGAGAATATTGATGAATCGCTTAAACAAATTAATGAGTTTAATTGTATTTGCATCACTCGTCAGTGCTTGCTTTCCTGTCCCTATTTTTATTCCTAGTGACGATGACGCTGCATTTTTTCCTATCTTTATTCCTATTCCTGTCCCTATCCCTAAAACGAGTCAAGGAGAGGGAGAAGGTGAATCAGGACATAAGTCTTGTAAATTATTAGATTGTAAAGACAAGCATGAAGAACTACCTGATGATTATCGTCGAGAGTTATATCAAAAAAAATGACTTTTGGTATAAATCAAACAGAAAAGCTTTCTCCACAGCCACAAGTGCCTGTAACATTTGGATTATTAAATTGGAAAGCTTCATTAATACCTTCACGGCGATAATCTAATTCTATGCCATTTAAAAAATCCAAATCAGTATTGTTTACAATGACTTTTACATCAAACTGTTCAAATACATGATCTTCTGAGCTAACTTCGTCAGCATAATCTAATACATAAGCGAAGCCCGAGCAGCCTGATTTTTTAACAGCAAGTTTTAAACCAATGCCGTTGCCGCGCTTTTCTAGTTGTTTATTAATTTGCTTTGCAGCATTTTTAGTTAATGTGATTGCCATAATGTGTAATTAAAGAATTTAAAGTTGTAATAAAGGTGTTTATTTCATTGAGGTTATTATCTTTACCTAAACTAATGCGAATCGCACCTTTTGCTAAAGCGGGTTTTACGCCCATAGCCGTTAAAACTGGGCTTGGTTTGCCTCCTGCTGCTGCACAAGCGGAGCCGCTGGAGACCGCAATATTTTTTTGATCTAGTTGCATTAATAGCATTTCACCATCTATGCCTGCAATAGAAAATTGCACCGTGTTAGGAAGCCTCGCTACATTTTGAGAAAAAATAGTGAGATTAGGAATTTTTATTAATTCATTTTCTAAGTGTTGCCGTAACGATAATAATTTTTTAGTTCTGTCATTTAATTCTGCTAAGGCTAATTCAGCGGCCTTACCAAAACCAACAATAGCTGCAACATTTTCTGTTCCTGAGCGTAAGCCACGTTCTTGTCCTCCCCCTGATATAAGCGGTTTAATCTGTGCATTTCTTTCAACAATCAATGCGCCGCAACCTTTAGCCCCATATAGTTTATGGCTAGATAATGATAAGCGTTGTACACCTAGTTGATTAAATGAAACAGGGATTTTACCCGCCGCTTGAACAGCGTCACTGTGAACAATTATGCCGCGCTCATTAAGCTTATCGCTAAAGTCAGCAATATTTTGAATAACACCTGTTTCATTATTTGCCAGCATCATTGAGACTATGGATTTAGGTTTTAAATCCAAGGCATCAATCGTTTCGGGAGAAATTAAACCATTAGGGTCAACAGCAATGATTTTATGGGAAGGAGTCAGTGATAAAGCGGTATCGCTAATAGAAGGATGTTCAATGGCAGAAATTGCGAGTTGATTATTTAAACTTGTAGACTGTAAAGCGAGGTTATTTGCTTCCGTGCCACCGCTGGTAAAAATAACTTGTGCTGCATTAACGCCCACTAAAGCAGCAACTTGTTCTCTTGCTCCATCTATTGCGCTGTGAGCCACTCTACCGAGTTTATACAGCGCGGAAGGATTACCATAAAAGCCACTTAAAAAAGGTAACATTGCCTCCAGAACTCTATCATCAATAGGGGTAGTGGCATTATGGTCAAAATAAATCACTGTTTAAGCAGCAGCATTACTCTGTGATTGAAAGGTAACAACTTGATTGAGACTTCTTTCGCTTTGTTTTTCCGCAAGCTCTGCGATAGAACCTCTGGATAAAATTTCTGCTAGTGAAATACCTGCAAGATAATCATGAATTTGCTCGCTTAGCCCCATCCATAAATCATGAGTTAAGCACGGTTGATTATTATGGCAATTACTTTTGCCGCCACATTTGGTTGAATCAAGTTGCTCATCAACCGCACTGATAATTTCTGCAATATTAATAAGTTTAGGATCTCGGCTTAACTGATACCCGCCACCAGGACCTCTGACACCAGTTACCATACCCGCTTTACGTAAGCGAGCAAATAACTGCTCAAGATAAGATAATGAAATAGTTTGCCGTGTTGCAATATCAGTTAGCGTAACGGGTGTTTTTTGGCTATGGAAAGCAAGGTCTAACATAGCTGTTACAGCATAACGGCCTTTAGTGGTTAATCGCACAAAATGATCCTCTACAGCTTTAAAATATAGGTTTTCACTATAGATAAACCTAGTGAAATAGTCAACTATTGTTTTATGAGACTTCCCTCACAAAAAACAAACATTTTTTAGGCGTTAGCCCCTAGCCCCCATTAACCTTGAACATATTTTTCTATGATGATGATTTGATTCTAGTTCTAAAACCGCAAATAACCCTAGTTTACTTGCGGTTACTGCGTAATATAATGAGCCTTTGCCATATCAATCTATTCATGGATGTTATGCAAGAATGTGAAAAATAATCGAGCTAAGAACGTGTAAATTAATTACTTCCCGAAATATTTTAATCGCTTTTGTTAATCAGCAAGATAGAGACTTTCAAGCAGAAATAATAATTAAACACTTTCTAAGCACGCAGCCTTAAACATCTTTCCTAAATACTGCCTGACTGTTATAAACCATCAAGAACATGAAGAGTTTAATCTCTGATTATTATTTTCAATCATCAATAATTTTTCATGCCTTTTAGAAAGCAATCAGTTTTTGCATAACATCGGTTAAACAGTAAGCTTATTTACGCTGCTGACGATGAATTTTTTCCAGTTTAGATTTAATCCGTTGGCGTTTTAAAGGCGATAAATAATCAACAAATAACTTACCTTGTAGGTGATCCATTTCATGTTGAATACAAACACCTAATAAGCCATCAGCCTCTAACTCATATTCCTCACCTTCGCGGTCTAAGGCTTTGACCTTTATATGCTCTGCGCGTTTAACGTTCTCAAAAAAACCTGGTACCGATAAACAGCCTTCTTCCGACTCTTCTACCCCATCTTTCTCAATAATTTCAGGATTAATTAAACATAAAGGCGCATCTTTTTCTTCGCTAATATCTATCACGATTAAACGCTGATGTATATTAACTTGCGTCGCGGCAAGTCCTACACCATGCGCTTCATACATTGTTTCGGTCATATCATCGACCAGTTGTTTTATTTTGTCGTCTACTTTTTTGATGATAGCTGCTTTTTTGCGTAAACGCTCATCAGGAAATTCAAGTATCGGTAAAATAGCCACCTATTGCTCCACTGTTATTTAAATACTGGCATTCTATCTGAATTCATCTAAACTTTACATTCAGACTGAACCAAAAAGACGGATAGGCTTATAAAAATGGCTTTTTTAAAAAAATTAGGACTGGTAGCCACGCTACTTTTTTGTATAAATGTGTGGGCAGGCGAAGAACCTCCAGAAATTAAATCCGATAGACCCGATAGTTATACGGTAGTGAGAGGCGATACCTTATGGGATATTTCGGCTAAGTATTTGAAAAGCCCATGGCAATGGCCTAGATTATGGCGAGGTAATCCGCAGGTTGAAAATCCGCATTTAATCTACCCAGGCGATGTTTTAACCTTTTCTATGGTTGATGGTCAGCCAGTAGTTACATTGAGACGGGGACGAGATGTTAAACTGTACCCTAGAAAGCGCGTAGAAGACCTTGAAGAAGCGATAAAAACCATTCCTACTGATGCAATTGCTCAATTTTTAAATGCGCCTAAAGTCGTAAGTGAAACTGAAATAGACGAGTCTCCTTATGTACTGGAGTTTCCAGATGAACATTTAATGGTGGGTGCAGGCGACAGACTTTATGTACGCTCAATTAGAGACCCTAAATCATTAAATTATACAATCTATCGTAAAGGGCAAACTTATCGACACGCCCAAACTAATAAATTATTAGGTTACGAAGCTATGTATGTTGCTGATGCTAGGCTAGATAAAGAAGGTGAAGTTGCCACGTTAACGATTGTTAAATCAGGTCGTGAGGTTTTAATTGGTGACCGATTAATGGAAAATGCTAAAGG
>WTBX01000231.1 GCA_013138855.1 Methylococcaceae bacterium | reverse complement strand
ATCCATAATAACGTATAGTTTCCTTGCTTTTTGTAAGGCAATACGACGACTTCTTGTTTTTAGAGAACGACGAATTTCTCGTTTATGGCTTGGAAATAGATGTTTTAATTTTTTGGGGATAACAAACCTGAAATAATAGATTTGATTATGATTTTTGACAATGTAAGATGGGACTAGCATACGAATGTGTATCACCTAAGTGTATCACTTTCGTATCAATTGAATTTTTGACGATTGTAACGTATTGATTTACAAGGGCGTAAACCAAAAAATGGCGGAGAAGCAGGGATTCGAACCCTGGGAGGGGATAAACCCTCAACGGTTTTCAAGACCGCCGCTTTCGGCCACTCAGCCACCTCTCCGTAAAGTCCGCACATATTACATGAGCTTTTTAAATTTGGCTAGTTTTTTTTCAAAAAAATTAAAATTAAATACTTTAAGTCATTTGATAAAACTTAATTGCTACGGGAGAGTTGTCTTCCAGACGACTCCTAAGGCTTTTATATCACCTTCATGTTTTGAGAGTCATCTGGAAGACGACTCTCCAAGAATTTTATATTTTTCAATGAATAATGCGTAACATCAGTTCACATCAGTTTATAATTAAAAACTGTATTTAATCTTGCTTGGGAGTCAGGAATGATTGAGAACATGATTCGGCATCATAATATTGTCTCGATTGTTGGAAACATTATTACGGTTAAAGTCGCAAGTTCTGAGGCTAAAAAAGATATTGCTACCCGCTTTGGCGATTTGGCAAAGGTTGAAGATGAGAATGGTACGCACTCTTTAGCGCAGGTGATTAAGATTGATCACGATTATGTGTCTTTGCAGATTTTTTCGGGGACTCAGGGAATCTCTACCCATGCCACCGTGCGTTTTTTAGGTCATTCGATGCAGGTGACTTATTCTAATAATATTTTAGGACGTATTTTTAATGGCACGGGTGAGCCTTTGGATGCGGGTTCTGATTTACAGCCTGATCCTAAAGTGTCTATCGACAGTGCGTCGGTTAATCCTATGAAGCGTGTGTTAGCGTCTAAGATGATACGCACCAATGTACCGATGATTGATTTATTTAATTGTCTGGTCGAAAGTCAAAAAATCCCCATTTTTTCTATTTCTGGCGAACCTTATAATCAGTTTTTGGCGCGTATTGGGATTCAAGCCGAAGCGGATATTGTGGTGTTTGCAGGTTTGGGGCTGATTTTTGATGATTTTCATTTTTTCCGTACCCAGTTTGAAGAGGCGGGGGTTTTTGCACGAACAGTAATGTTTTGTAATCTTGCCTCTGATCCGATTGTGGAACGCTTGTTAGTCCCTGATATGGCGTTAACCGTTGCCGAGCGTTTTGCGGTGGAAGAAAGTAAGCGTGTTCTGGTATTAATGACCGATATGACCGCTTATGCGGATGCGATGAAGGAAGTCGGCGTGTCGATGGAGCATGTGCCGTCTAATCGCGGTTATATGGGGGATTTATATTCTCAATTAGCCAAGCGTTATGAAAAAGCCTGTGATTATAAGGGGGCAGGGTCTGTCACTATTTTATCGGTAACAACTATGCCCGGTAATGATGTTACTCACCCCGTTCCAGATAACACGGGTTACATTACCGAAGGGCAGTTTTATTTACATGATCACATGCTTGATCCTTTCGGCTCTTTATCGCGCTTAAAACAGCATGTAATTGGCAAAGTAACGCGAGAAGATCATTCTCAAGTCATGAATACGATGATTCGTTTTTATTCGGGCGCGAATGATGCCGAACAGAAACAAGCGATGGCGTTTGAGTTATCGTCTTATGATGAAAAGCTGTTAAAGTTTGGTCAACTCTTTAGAACCCGTTTTATGGATATAAATATCTCGATGAGTTTAGAAGATGCCTTAGATTTAAGCTGGCAAACTTTGGCGGAGTGTTTTGATGAGAGTGAGTTGTTGATGAAGCAGATTTTGATTGATAAGTATTTTCCAAGGAAAGTTGTGTAGGATATGAAACTAGCAACTATATAAAGAATTTCATTTTTTAGTTGAATCTGCCCTTAGCGAGAAAATGCCATGAAAAATCTTTCCATTCGTACTTTAGCATTGCGGCATATTGCTGTATTACTGCTGTCTGTTTTAACTATTATTGTTCTTAGTTTCATTTTGCTCATCGGACAATTACAAGAAAAGCAACAGCAAGAACATCAGCATAAAGCAAAGCTTATCGCTAGTAATATTTCTCAGTTGATTGGCTTTTATCGAGAAATAACTCAAGATTTAGCCAAACAACCTCAAGTTATCGAATTAATTCGTAGTGGTAATTCGGAAAAAGCACAGCAATGGAGTATTCAAACTCGTTCGCTGCTTCCAAATAGTAATGGCTTAGCTCTATTAACGAATGATGGCAGTTTCCTTGGAAACCCAAAATCTCAAAAAGTAGGTGCTTTATGCAAAAAAGACCTCCTTTTGCGTAAAGAAGGCAAATTAGAAATTATGCCTCCTATACATTATCCGTCAGGAAAAATGTCTCACTTTGATATTGTTACCCCTGTTTATCTGGAAGATAAAGCGATTGGAGTCCTTTTTGCAAGTTTTTCTTTAGAAATTATTCAGCGTATTACTCAGCAATTACAACACGACGAAGAACATCTATTAATTCAAACCATACAACAGCTAAAAGTAGCTGAAGTAGGTGTTCATCATAAAAATTACAAACATTCAAATATAACCATCAATGGCAGTAATTGGGTGTTAAATAGCGAAATTCCTCCCTTTAAAATAGAAGGTTTTTTTACAACCTATTTAAGCGCGACTTTAGTTTTATTATTAATCATTATTATCGCAACAGCCTTGTTCGCAATAAGGCTAGGAAAAATATTTATTCAGGATATGCAAGGGGTGAAACAAGCACTTGCTGGTGTTCAAAAAGGCGAGTTTTTA
>WTBX01000079.1 GCA_013138855.1 Methylococcaceae bacterium | reverse complement strand
TGGTTACTGTCGGTGACTTTTATATCAACACGGTTAAATTTATCATTTTTATTTTCTTGATTGCCTTCGCTTTCTAATACTTCAATAATCGTTATGTCAGTAAACAACAATTCACTTAAAAATCCTTCGAGAATACCAAAGTTAGCCTTGCTACGAAGAATTTTTTTGATTGCCCAATCAAAGCTAATGAGTTTTCTTGCCATAGGTTTACGAAAAATTAAGTGTGCGAAAGGAACGGTTAGGTTTTCGGGTTAAAAATTTAGATTATTACAAATTATATATTTGCTCTATAGATAAGGAGGTGACTTGAGCGATCGTTTTTATATCTATACCCGCTTGTTTCATATTTTTAGCGGTGATTAAAATACCTTCTTCTATTCCTTGCTCTATTCCTTTTTCCAACCCATTCATTTCACCTAAAACATAGGTGGACTCATACAAACTAGCTTCATGATGCAATTGTTTTTGATGATAATCATAAGCAAGACGCTCGTCTTTGTTCATTTTAAGCACATCTAAGGTTTCTTGCGCTTGTTTTAGTCCTTTAGCCGTAAAGTTATCTTCTATTTGTTCGTTTTTAAGAAAATAAATCCATTCATCTAAAGTATCTTTAGCAATATCATTAAAATTTCTAATTTCGATTAAATAATATTCTGGATAAATATCAGCAATTTTTTCAGCAGTATAAAGTTGCTTTTGTTCTTCAGTAAGTTCTAATTCATGGTTATCATGCAAACCTACAAAATGCGTTTTACCATGATAAATGTAATCGCTACCTTTACCAAAATCAAAATAGAGGATGTTAATTGAAATGACTTTGCTCACGCCAGAATAAGCATCACCTTGATCCATGTGTTCGCTAATTGCTTTACTGCTCGCATACAGAATTCTTTGTAAATAATCTAATTCGCGCGAATACTGAATTTCAATAATGATAATTTGTTGGTTACTGTCGGTGACTTTTATATCAACACGGTTAAATTTATCATTTTTATTTTCTTGATTGCCTTCGCTTTCTAATACTTCAATAATCGTTATGTCAGTAAACAATAATTCGCTCAAAAAGCCTTCGAGAATACCAAAGTTAGCTTTGCTGCGAAGAATTTTTTTGATTGCCCAATCAAAACTAATAAGTTTTCTTGTCATCGGTTTACCTAGCTATTAATGTATAAAATCTTAGAAATATTTTATAGTAAAACCACATCATACTGTTCTTGATTATATTCTGCTTCAGGACGAAATTTAATTTGTACATTCAAAAAAACTTCTAATTCAGACAGCATATCAGCTTCTTCATCCAACAACATTTCTACGACTTCGTTAGAGGCTAAAACTAACAATTTTTGTACATTATATTGCCTGACTTCACGGATAATTTCGCGGAAAATTTCCAGACAGATTGATTCTGGTGTTTTAAGAACACCGCGCCCACCACAGGCAGAACAAGGTTCACATAAAATATGTTCTAAACTTTCCCTAGTACGTTTGCGCGTCATTTCCACTAAACCTAAGACTGAAACTTCGCTAATATGAGTTTTAGCATGGTCTTTTTCCAGATTACGCTCTAAGGCTTCTAAAACTTGCGCTTTATGATTATTGCTTTGCATATCAATAAAATCAATAATGATAATGCCGCCTAAATTTCTTAACCTAAGCTGTCTGGAAATCGTTTGCGTGGCTTCTAAATTAGTTTTGAAAATCGTTTCTTCTAAATTGCGCCCACCGACATAACCGCCTGTATTAACATCAATCGTAGTCATCGCTTCGGTTTGGTCAAAAACTAAGTAACCACCTGATTTTAAAGAGACTTTTCTATCTAAAGCTTTTTTAATTTCATCTTCAACATTATAAAGATCAAACACAGGGCGTTCGCCTGAGTAGTGTTCGATAATCGGCACAATTTCTGGCACAAAGGTTTTTGCAAAGCTTGATACACGCGCAAACGTTTCGCGCGAATCTATGCGAATACGTTCTATATCTTCATTATAAAGGTCTCTAAGAATCCGTTCGCTTAAGGGGAAATCCTGATGAATTAAGGATTTAATCGGTGCATCTTCAACTTTAGCCGCAATAGATTCCCATAACTTTAATAAAAATGTCATGTCGGCATATAAAATAGGCTCTTCTATACATTCTGCCGCTGTTCGAGCAATAAAACTACCACAGTCATTTTTCTTCACAAAAGAATTAAGACACGTTCTTAATCTTGCACGTTCTTCATCACATTCAATCCGTTGCGAAACGCCCGAAGTTTTACAAAAAGGCATATACACTTGAAAACGTGAAGGAATAGAAATTTCCGTTGTCAGTCTCGCGCCTTTAGAGCCTAAGGGATCTTTAGTCACTTGCACGATAACGGGTTGTTTATCGCGTAAATACTGTTCTATATTATCACAGCCTTTTTCTTTGGCATTAAAGTCAGACAAATGTAAAAAGGCGGCTTTAGGCAAGCCGATGTCAACAAAGGCAGCTTGCATACCGGGTAAAACGCGACAAACTTCGCCTTTGTAAATATTACCGACTAAGCCACGTTGCAAGCTCCGCTCTATGACTAACTCTTGTAGAATGCCATTTTCAATGACTGCAACCCGCGTTTCAGGAGGAGTGACATTAATTAATATTTCTTCACTCATGGATAATTTGTATTCCCTGCTTAGCTAAAAGTTCTGCGGTTTCAAAAAGTGGTAAACCCATTACGCCAGAAAAACTGCCATTAATCGACTTAATAAATATACTGCCTAGCCCCTGAATGGCATAGCCGCCCGCTTTATCCTGCGGTTCACCTGTTTGCCAATACGCTGCCATTTCAGTAGGTTTAATGTTTCTAAAAGTAACATTAGTAATATTAACAACTTGCCAATGCTGTTTGCCTCTAAAAGACAAGGCACTATAAACCTGATGGGTTTTTCCTGACAACAAACTCAGCATTTGCGCGGCATGTTGTTGATTTTCAGGTTTGCCCATGATGTGATTATCTAATACCACCGCCGTATCGGCTGCGAGTATCGGTAAATCTATCTCGGTTAAGCTTGCACAAAGTGCGGATTTTTCTGCGGCGACTCGTTGCACATAGTCTAAAGGTAATTCATCCTCTAAGGGCGTTTCATCAGTATCAACAGGTCTAACTATATAATTGACTCCCAACTGCGTCAGTAGTTCGCGTCGTCTAGGAGAGTTTGAAGCGAGAATGATTTGTTCGCTCATAATTAACGATGATAGGGATGATTATTGAGAATACTCCACGCCCTGTAAATCTGCTCGGCGACAATGACTCTGACAAAGGGGTGTGGGAAAGTGAGTTTAGATAAACTCCATGATTGTTGAGCGCGAACTTTTACCGCCTCGGCTAAACCTTCAGGGCCTCCAACTAATAAGGCGACATTCTGTCCACTTTCCATCCAATTTTTAAGATTGACGGATAACTCAGGTGTCGTCCAACTCTTGCCGACAATATCTAAGGTAACGATATGAGTGCGGTTGGGAATCGCCGTCAACATTTTTTCGCCTTCATCACGGGTAATTCGTTGAGTATCACTGTTTTTACCGCGTTTTCCCGCAGGAATTTCTTTTAATACCAGCTCACATTCTCTAGGCAATCGCTTCGCATAGTCATCATACCCTTGCTCTACCCAGCGCGGCATTTTTGTTCCTACTGAAATAAGCTGTATTTGCATCGTAGACGGTGGCTAAAAAAGGTTAGGTGAATTAAAAAAGGACACTCAATGTGTCCTTTTAAAATTAAAAATAAATCAGCGATGATTAAGCGGCTTGTACAGGAATCGCATGACTTGAATGGCTAATATTATTATGCTCATCAAAATAAACCAGCGTCGGTTTAAAGGTCGCCAGCTCTTTTTCATCATAGCTTGCAAAAGCACACACAATAAGTAAATCGCCTGCACAGGCAAGACGTGCTGCGGCACCATTAACCGAAAAGACTTTAGAGCCTGCTTCGGCACGAATCGCATAAGTTGTGAAACGCTCGCCGTTATTAATGTTGTAGATTTGAATTTGCTCGTATTCTCTAATACCTGCAAAATCTAAAATCTTGCTATCAATTGCACAAGAGCCTTCATACCCTAGTTCTGAATGAGTAACGGTCGCTCGATGCAATTTTGCTTTAAGCATTGTGGTTTGCATAATAAATAACTTAAATACTTGTGAACTCTTAATTATGCCTTATTTTCAAAGCTCTATCAACTTTGAAACGGCGCGTCGCTTATTTGATTCCCTATTGTCATCGGCTCATTACGATTAATTCTGACTTGTGTAGGGTAAGCAAACTCCAAATTATTTTTTTCTAAAATCTCGGCAATTTTAAATAATACGTCTTCTTTGACACTCAACCATTCTGCCCAGTTCACCGTTCTTGAAAAACAATAAATTAAAATATCAATGGAAAAATCGTTGTACCTATCCATATACACTAGCTGGGTATTTTTAATGCCTTGAGTATCTTCCTGTGAAGAAAACCTGAAGTTGCGGCGTTTTCTGCCTTGATGGCTTGATTTAGGGTTAGCAATATCCGCATGAGTTTGTAGCATTTCGCGGATGTCTGCTAAGGCTTGACGAATATCATTCATTTCGCTGTCATAAGTAATCCCAACATACATTTTAATACGTCGTCCTACGGCGCGGCGATTCCAGTTTTTAACACTAGAGGTAGAAACCGATGAATTAGGAATAGTGATTAGGGCGTTATCAAAAGTACGAATCGTGGTACTACGCAAACCAATTTCTGCCACTGTCCCTTCCGCATCACCAATTTTCACCCAATCTCCCATTCTAAAAATATTGTCAAATAGAATGGTAATACCGCCAAAAAGATTAGATAAGGTATCTTTAGCGGCTAAGGCTAATGCCATTCCGCCTATCCCTAGGGTTGAAAGAATCGCGGTAATATTAACGCCAAAATGTTTTAAACAAATGGTTGTCGCCACCACAAAAATAATGCCTTTAAAGATTTGCACCGCTAAGTTGAACAACTCTTTGCGTAATTCTTTATTAGTACGACTGAGTTTTCTTATTTGCAATAAGGCGATGCTATCGAGTAATTTAAAGAAAAACCAGACATAAATCAGCGCGTAAACCACGAAAATAATATTTTCGATAAATAGCCGATAATCGGTTTTATAGAAAAATGCATAAGTCGCTAAATCTAAGCCGAAAAATATTAATAAAGTTCTTAACGGTTTGCGGATTTCATGATAAATAAGCTCCTGATGATCCGCCCCTTTCTCAATAATATAAGTCTCTACCGTCCAACTGGTAAATTTAAAAACAAAGGGGTGACAAATATAAACCAGCATCACGATTATCATCGACAATAAAATGCCGCCGACATCAATTTTTAAACCTGATAATTTACGATTAACGGGTTTTACAAATTCAAAATGATTTACATAGGTAATCATCGACATCAGACTGAATTTTTGTATCCAATGCGCTTCTGATATTTTTGTCGGGTTATTCGACACATAACGCAAAATATCACGATAAGTATCATTAACTAATTCAAACTCAGCATGATTTTTTTGTAAATCTTTATAAATGCGGGACTCTTTTTCTTCCGCAGGCAGATTCATCGTTTCCAGCAACTTAAGATTCTTTGCTAAAGCGTTGTCCGTAAAAGTAATAACTTTATCCGCACTTTCGTAATTATGTGCCGCTTTAATTAAATAACTAATAAGGTCATGCGTACTTTGTTGTGTATGGTAATAAGCACGTTTTAATTCATCCCTAGTGACAGCAAGTTTATGGCCTTTTTCTTTGTTAACATTGATGCGTGTTTCCAAAAAGTTTAAGCGGGTTTTATCAATCGCCACTGGCAATTTTTCCACCGAAGTCTTTTTAAGTTCTAGCATCAACTTATTTAATAATTGATTTTGCTGGTTTAACAGCGCATCAATTTTAGTATCGTCTTCCAGTGTTAATAACGATTTATTAAAGCGGTTAAGCTGGTCTATTTTGTCAAGAATAGACTTTTGCGCTGTCGATGGAGCAGCATAGGCTGAAAAGCTGAATACTGTAATGAGCAGAAAGAGATATATTCTCATAGAAAGAAACCTTTTTATGTCGATGCTGGAATTTTAAAATAGATATTATCAATTAATCGTGGTTTTCCCAATTTTGCGGCAGCTAAAATCACGATTTCCGTATCTTCTTTATTGGCGGCTAATAAATCAGTTGTGCGGCAAATAGAAAAATAATCGACTTCAAACCCCGCCTTATTTAAAGTTTGTTGTTGCTGTTGTTCTATTTCAGCAAAGTCTATTTTCTTTTCAAGAATAGTATCACGCGCATTACATAAGGCTTTATATAAATTAGGCGCAATCAAGCGTTGGGCTTCGGTTAAATAACCATTACGCGAACTCATCGCTAAACCGTCAGTTTCACGAATAATTTTTACACTTTCTATGCTGACAGGAATATTTAAATCACGCACCATTAAGCGAATCACCGCCAATTGTTGAAAGTCTTTTTCTCCAAAAAAGGCTAAATCAGGCTGAACCATATTAAAGAGTTTACAAACGATAGTTGCTACTCCTGCAAAATGTCCTTTTCGGCTTGCACCACAATGTAAGTCGGAAATGCCTGAAACAGTAATGATAGTTTTAGCGTTAGGATAATAAATTTCTTCTACAGGCGGTAAAAATAAAACATCGACCTTATGAGCCGCTAACGCTTCTGAGTCTTGCTGTTCGGTGCGTGGGTAAGATTCAAAATCTTCACCTTCGCCAAATTGGGTTGGATTTACAAAGATACTCACAACGACTTTATCCGCGTTTTGTTTTGCAGCTTTTACCAGTTCTAAA
>WTBX01000025.1 GCA_013138855.1 Methylococcaceae bacterium | reverse complement strand
AAACAAATGGATGCCAATGATCCAAAACTTGCTGCGGTTAAAGGCTCTTCGGCACAAATGTTATTTCAAATGACAGGCGAAGTTGTTACGCCAGAAGTTGAAAAAGTAATGCTGGAAGCCTTGGCTTTAGATCCTTTGGAATCCTCCTCGTTAATTCTTAAAGGTATTCAAACTTATACGGCTGGCGATTTAAAAGGCGCGATTGTACATTGGGAAAAGGCGAAAACTAAAGCGGATGAACACCTTTTAAGTAGTTTTATCGAACCTGTGATTGAACAAACAAAAATAAAACTAGGTCTGCCAACGACCGCGAGCGCAAATCAGCCTCACATCCATAAAGCCCGTATAGAATTAACCTTGGATATTGCCGCCGATTTAAAGGTCAAAACTAAAGGTGATGACGTAATTTTTGTGTTTGCACAAAAAGCAGGAAGTAGAATGCCTTTAGCCGCTGAGCGTTTGCAAGTTAAAGATTTACCCACTACTATTATTCTTGATGATACAAAATCACCGATGCCAGCAGCAAAATTATCATCGGCTGAACAAGTTGATATAACCGCGCGGGTTTCTTTTGCAGGACATCCAAAAGCCACTAAAGGTGATTTATTTGTCGTTGCTAAAAAAGTGGACGTTACTGATACGGCTACTTTAGAGATGATTATTAATCAAATTGTAGAATAAAATAAATTTTTCCAATCTGTACGATTAGATTTTTAAATAGGTATCGGAGAGTCGTCTTCCAGACGACTTCTCAAAGGCTGGAATCTTCACAAGCCATTAAAGTTCTAGGAGTTGTCTGGAAGACAACTCTCCAAAATGTATTTTTGTTTTTCACTCAAATACCGCTCTCCTCTGAGTCACAATAGGAATAAGGCAGATGAAAATATTATGCGCCAGTAAACAGTTGCTAGGTCAAAGAGAAAAGCAAGAGGATTATGTTCAATATTTGACACCATCATCTAAAAATCTCGGTGAAAATCAAGCTTTGTTACTATTAGCCGATGGAATGGGCGGTTATGCGGGAGGCGAAAAAGCCAGTCATTTAGTCGTTGAGAAATTTGCAGATATTTATCAGCAACAACGCGGAACGATTGTTGAAATATTAAAGCAAGGCTTAGATGAAGCCAATGACGCGCTTGCTGCGGCTGTTTTAGCCGAACCTGAATATAAAGGCATGGGCTGTACTTTAATTGCTGTGCATATTAAAGGGATGCAATTACATTGGTTAAGTGTAGGGGATTCTCCGTTCTGGCTTTATAGAGATCATAAGTTAATGCGCTTAAATCAAGACCATTCGATGGCGGCTGTTTATAAGCGCATGGTTGAAATGGAACAAATGAGCGAGGAAGACGCTCAAAATGAGCCTATGCGTAATAGTTTACGTTCCGTCGTTAAAGGGGAAGAAATCGCAATAGTTGATGCACCTGACAGCCATTTTGCGCTACAAAGCGGTGATATTTTATTACTTGCCAGTGATGGTTTAGAAACCCTGAGTCCTGCGCAAATTACCACCGTTTTAAAACGACATCACGGTAATAATATGGAGACCTTAGCGGAGGATTTATTAACTGCCGTCGGCGCGGAAAAGAGTCCTATACAAGATAATGTTAGTGTTATTACTTATAAAGTCCCAGAATCAAAGACTCATTCGATAAATAATTCATCTGAACCTTGGTATACCAATACCGCCGCGCTATTAATTATCACCGCGTTTAGTTTAAGTGCGTTAATTGTGATGTTAATACTGCAATTTAAGCCTGATATCTTCGGTAACACGCCAACAAAACCGCCACAAGTTAATACAAAACCGCTTAACCCTATAAAAACAAACCCCATAAATAATACTCAGCCAGAACCTAAAGTTGTCACCCAACCTGATAACCCGCGTGTATTACAACCGCCTACCCATTCAGGCAAGCCTTTAGATAACCCTGCAAGTAACCAAAATAATGGTCAATCAGGAACAACGGCGGATAATGTCGAAGACATAAACACGGTTAAACCTCAGCCTGAAAATGATAATCAAACCTCTCTTCCAACAGATGAAGCTTTAATCAATCAGGATGAAGTCTTACAAAATGATGATGTAGAAGAGGTTCCTATCGGCATAGAAAATCTGGATGGATTTTCAGAGTCATTTCCAGAAATTCCCGACTCTGGAATAGAACCTCAACCAGCATTACCACCTCCCCCTAAGCTGGATAATCTTGAGCAGCCATTAATTGTAAAAACATCCCCTTTGAGCGATGGTAATCAAGCGCGTTTACCCCAAAATAATACCGATGAAACCATTGCTGAACCTGCTCGTACTTATCAACAATAATTAACCTCTTAAATCGCTATGACAGAACATCTCAATGCATTGCCTGATGCCACTTTGTTACACGAATTTGAACTGCTAGGTGTTTTAGGTAGCGGTGGTTTTGGGATTACTTATTTAGGGCAGGATCGCTATTTAGAAAAAAAGGTGGCGATTAAAGAATACATGCCGATGGATATTGCTATCCGCCAGCAAGGAATAACAGTTCGCGCTAAAACCACCTTGCAGGAAGATACTGAAAATTTCGACTGGGGTTTAAAAGCTTTTTTGCAAGAAGCACGGATTCTAGCTCAATTTCAGCACCCCAATATTATTCAAATCCATCGTTTTTTTGAAGCGAATGGCACCGCGTATATCGTCATGGATTATGTCGAAGGTGAAACGCTGCATACGCGCTTAGAACATCAGGGGAAGTTGTCTGAAACTGAACTGACGGACATGCTATTGCCTTTAATAGAAGGCTTAAAAAAAGTCCATGAAGCAGGGATTTTGCACCGTGATATTAAACCTGCCAATATTATTATTCGTACTGATGGCTCTCCTTTATTAATCGACTTTGGCGCGGCACGGCAAAAAATTAATAATCGTACTAAAAGCCAGCCCATTACCGCCTTAATCACACCAGGCTATGCACCAATGGAGCAATATCATAGCAGCGGACATTTAGGTGCATGGAGTGATATTTACGCGCTATCAGCCGTTTCCTATCATTGCTTAAGCGGCAGCCCACCCCCAGAAGCTCCTGCACGTATTAAACGCGACCCTTATAAGCTCGCCCATAAATATCTTAAAACTCAGGCATCCGATAAATTACTAAAAGCGGTAGACTGGGGCATGTCGGTTGATGAAGAAAAACGCCCACAAAGTTTGCAAGAATGGGAAGCCGCTTTCAGTTCAAAATCATCCGCTGTGAAAATGCCTTACCCATTAATCGCCTCAATTGCAGGGGGGTTAATGGTGGTATCAGGACTTGTTTATACAGGCTATTATTTATACCAACAAGACCAGAAAAACCCAGACCCTGTGCTTGCAGAAGGTGATTCTCAAACTCAGCCAGATGATAATAATACAATCCCCCAACCTATTATTGGCGACAATCAAACATCTCCTATTGATAATTCTACTGAGGAAGTATTGAACGAGCGTAATACCAATGCTCAAGGTTGCAATATGAGTCGTGAATAAGAAGCCGCTTTAGCAGCAAAAAATACGCCTTCAAGCCAACCACAAAACACTCAAAACAACGTCCCTGCACAACAAAAAAATGAGGCATTAGCAGGCGCGATGTTATTAATCAAGGCAGGATGTTTTCAAATGGGCAGTCCTCGCTCAGAAATGGGACGCTTT
>WTBX01000212.1 GCA_013138855.1 Methylococcaceae bacterium | reverse complement strand
TGGGTCTTTAGGGTTTATGTTTTGCGTGGCGATAAGTTTTTGGTTGTTGTCGGTGCTGTGGTTTGTGATTTCTGCCTGTAAAACTGACTCTGCGCTGGCTTTTCGTTTGCAGTTTTTAGCGGGATTTTTAGTGCTGGGGTGTTTGTTTATCGGTTTGGTGGGGATGGTGATTTTAGCGTGGGCTTTGCCTTATATGCCGTTATGTGCGCGGATATAAGTGAATTTTGGAGAGTCGTCTTTTTTTAGTTAAACAGTGAAAAAAAGCAATTAGCTTCATAACTCAATTTATCCTGTGTTAATTTGTTAGTCCTCTTGGTAAGCTATGCTAAAAATCTCTTTAAATGGAATAAATATGAGTGAATGCCTAACAGCGTTTTTTCTCGGCTACTATTTTAAGGCGGGACAGTTGTACTCAGACCTCCGAGGTTTTTTAAAACCTAGGAGGTCTAGCTTCTATTTTTTGTCCCAGCTTAAGTTGGTTGCCTAAACCATGATGAACATGGTGAAAATATATTTTAAGTTTCAGAGGTTATTTAATTCTCATTCCTTACCTTTTTTAATGCTAAACTGCCTCATTGAGACTTGAAATTAGCTTATACAATACCCTGTCTCTCTGACTTTACCTTGAAAATTCACCTGCTCCTTGATTATTATGGATTTGTTACAAACAACGCCTATTCCTCATATTTTAATTGCCGATGATATGGCAACTAATAGAGCTTTACTCGCTTTTGCGTTCAAATCAACTAATTTTAAAATTTCAGAAGCATCTACAGGCGAAGAAGTTCTTGAATTGGTCAAGCACCAAACTTTTGATTGCTTATTGCTAGACCAGCTAATGCCAAACCTTACGGGCTATGAAACCTTAATAAAATTGCGTGAAAATTTTTCTCCACTGGAATTGCCTGTCATCATGGTGACAGCCCTGTATGATGCTAAAAATATTGTTACCGCTTTTAAAAATGGTGCGAATGATTATGTGACTAAGCCTTTTGAGCCTATTGTTATTCTCGCGAGAGTTCAGTTACAGTTGGAGAGAAGACGCACTGAAATCAAATTAAAAATAGCAAAAGAAGAAGCTGAAAAAGCTAATCAAGCTAAATCTACTTTTATTTCTGCTGCGAGCCATGAGTTAAAAACGCCTTTAAATTCTATTTTAAGTTTTTCTCAATTACTTGAAATGGAATTTGACGACAATAAAAATGTTGTGGATTCTACTCAAAAAATCATATCCTCAAGTTATCATGTCTTAGACATTATTGATGGTTTACTCAACCTTGCTAAAATTGAAGCGGGAAAAGTAGAACTTACTATCAATAATTTTTCTATTTCTAGTGTTCTTTCTGAACTGACTGCTTATAGTCAACCCCTTATTGCTAAAAACACTAATCATTTAAAAGTCATTTGTGCTGACGAAATAGGAGAAATGCAATCAGACTCTTATCGTTTAACGCAAATTTTATTTAATTTAATCAGTAATGCGGCAAAGTTTACCGTTAACGGTACAATCAGCATTATTATTGATACCTTTGATGAGGGACGTTACTTGTGTTTTTCTGTAAAAGATACAGGGGTGGGTATCTCTCAAGCGAATCAACAAAAACTTTTCAGTAACTTTTTTAAAGCTGAAGAATCTTTACATCTTAATCCACAAGGAACAGGATTGGGATTGAGTTTGTCTTTGCAACTGGCTCGGTTATTAGGAGGAAATATTAGCGTGAAAAGTACATTAGGCGAAGGTTCAGAGTTTATAGTGACATTGCCCAGAATTGTAAAATAACTCTAATTTATTTGTTGAAGATTTGTGAATATGCATTAATACATGCTAATATCCTACCTAGATAGTAGGTTATTAAATGGTTGATTTATTTGAGATACTTAGATAACTTTCCATCCGCCCTATGAAAATGTTAGATAATTTTTCCATAAGAATCATTAAAAATGTTAGTATCTAATATATGTTTTTTATATAGCGAATGGTGAGTGATAATTATGACTTCATTAGAAAAAACTTTCATTCCTCGTATTTTGATTGCCGATGATATGGCAACGAATAGAGTAATGCTCACATTTGCTTTCAAATCAACTAATTTTGAAATTGTTGAAGCCTCTTCGGGTGAAGAAGTTCTCAAATTGGTGGAACAACAAAGATTTGATTGCGTATTACTCGATCAAATGATGCCAGGAATTACAGGGTATGAAACCTTAATAAAATTACGTGAGAATTTTTCTCAAGTTGAATTGCCTATTATTATTGTTACAGCACTCTATGATACTGAAATTATTGTCTCAGCTTTAAAAAATGGTGCTAATGATTATATAAATAAACCTGTTGACTCTGTTATTATTCTAGCCAGAGTGCAACTTCAACTCCATAGAAGAAAGGCTGAAATTGAGCTAAAAAAAGCCAAAGAAGCAGCAGAAAAAGCCAATCAAGCAAAATCTATGTTTATTGCCTCGATGAGTCATGAGTTAAAAACTCCCTTAAACGCTATTTCTGGATTTTCCCAATTACTTGAAATGGAGTTTGCAGACAATGAAGATGCGAAAGACTCTATCCAACAAATTATTTTTTCTAGTCATCATCTACTAGATATCGTTAATGACTTACTCGATCTGTCTAAAGTTGAATCTGGAAAAATAGAACTTGCGATTAAAAATTTTCATATTCCCGATATATTGCATGAAATCAGCAGTAACTGTAAGCCTTTAATGGCTAAAAATACTAATGATTTTGAAGTAGTTTGTGCCGATAATATCGGAGAAATGGTGTCAGATTCATTTCGTTTGAATCAAGTCTTACTTAATTTAATTAGTAATGCGGCAAAATTTACGGTTAAAGGCATTATTAGTATTGCTGTTGATACTTTTGACGAAGGGCGTTGGTTGAGCTTTTCTATAAAAGATACTGGGATTGGTATTTCTGAAGCAAATCAGCAAAAACTTTTTAGCGAATTTTTTCAAATTCAAGAATCTCAACACCTCAACCCACAAGGAACGGGGCTTGGCTTAAATATATCATTGCGTTTGACTCAATTATTGGGAGGAAATATTTCAGTGAAGAGTACATTAGGCAAAGGCGCAGAATTTATAGTAAAACTCCCTAGAAAAGCACCGTCTTTTTTAGTATAACAAATTCAATCTAAAACCTTACACAGGTAATTTGCCATTTCGTCTAGGTTAATTACTTTTTCTACTGCTCCAAGCTTAAGTGCATAACTTGGCATACCATAAACCAACGCGCTGTCTTCATCTTGAATAAAGGTATGAGATTTAGCGTTACGCATGGCTAATAACCCATCTCCGCCGTCGTTTCCCATCCCTGTTAAAATTCCACCAATACTGGTACTCGCACAATTTTTTGCGATGGATTCAAATAATACTGAGACCGAAGGCTGAAAACCATTTATCGGTGGATGAGTGTTAAGTTCAACCACTAGTTGACGATTAGCCTGCTGCTTTATTAATAAATGATTTTTATCAGGTGCAAAATAAACATTACCCATTTTCAGAACTTCACCTTCTAACGCTATTTTTAATGAAAGTTTGGTACTGTCCTGTAGCCAATTAACTAAGCCATCTAAAAAACCTTCATGTATATGTTGCACAATGACTATGGGTAAAGGAAAGTCTTTAGGTAAGTCCTTGAGTAAGGTTAACAAAGCATTAGGTCCACCTGCTGAGCTTCCAATCGCAAGCAGTTGATATTTTGAGGGAGTAATAAATTGACTGCTTGGCTTTAAATTGTTTGCGATTATTTGCGACTTTTTATTGTTTTTATGCTTGATTAATTTTAACCCTGCAATCGTATTTAAGCTTTTAATCAATTGCTGACTTAAACGTTGATAATCAGGGTGCATTGGAGACACTGGCTTTTCCACGACTGCCAAAGCCCCTTCATTTAAAGCGTTGTAGGTTAAGTTTTTTTGAGGTTCATTAACATAGGAACTTACCACGACAATAGGCGTTGGATGAGCGGCCATAATGGTTCGAGTTGCCTCCAAACCATTCATGTTTGGCATTTCTAAATCCATAGTGATTAAGTCAGGTTGTAATTGTTGAGTCATTGCTACGGCTTCAACACCATCCTTACTCCAGCCGACTACTTCAAAATTTTCTTCTGTTTCCAGTAGAATTTTTAAAAGTAAATAATTAGTTTTGACATCATCTACAATGAGTATCCGTTTCATTTTATATTTTTTGGTTTTATTGAATGGGATGTATCTACTTTAAATTTCAGGGAATTGGAAACGCGACTTCTAGTCGCGCACGAGTCATACTTACTCAAACTATAGAAAGAACACGCTGCGCGACTAGAAGTCGCGTTTCCGTTATTATGCTTTTCCCTGTTTTTTAGTAAGTATTCACCTCCCCCTTTGGAAAAGGGGGATTGAGGGGGATTTATTTAATAAAATCTCCCCTAACCCCTCTTTTTTTAAGA
>WTBX01000198.1 GCA_013138855.1 Methylococcaceae bacterium | reverse complement strand
AGCCATGCCTAAGCGTTTTAATTCCAGCATCATTAAACTCATCATTGCCATCGGCGGTTTAAACTGCTTTAAGCGTGCAACAGGAATTTTACGACTCTTCAAATAGTGCTTTAATAATGCATAAGTTCGCGACTTAAGATCATTCTTTAAAGTACGACCATCGCTATGCATCATTCTTTGTGTTAATTGCATTTGTGTCTCTGGACTATTCATCGCATCCAGATCGGTTTCTAACACTAGAATTTGAGACTGATTAAAAGCCTGTTCAAATTCCTTGGGTAAGGGATAATCCTTTTGAGCCAACACATGTACCGTTCCCCCTATAAATAATTCAAAATTGCCTTTGCTAACGCGCCAAACGGAAGTATCAGAAACAGCCTGCAATGGAACTAATAAGCAGAGTAGAATGAAAAATTTCATGTGTCGCTTCCTGTTAATGGATAGATGGATGAGGTATTTTAAGAGATAATGCATGAATGAACACAACTATTCAAACTATCCCCTTAAATTATTTAGCCGTTACTTTTATTCCTGTATTAGCCGTGCTAATGCTATTTGTTAAGTGGCGATTAAATATTCATCATGCCTTGTACTCAGTGTTTAGAATGCTAGTACAATTATTACTCATAGGCTATTTTTTAAGTTATCTTTTTGAGTCTGATTCTTCGATGCTTATTTTAGCCGTTCTGATGGTCATGATAATATGCTCTAGCTGGATTGCATTAGGTTCTGTGAACTCTAAACAGCGTCGAAGTTTATTAAAAAAAACCGCCTTTTCTATTTTTATTGGGGGAGGAATTTTGTTGGCGATTATTACTCAAGTAGTGATTCAACTTGAGCCGTGGTATCAACCGCGTTATATGATTCCTTTAGGCGGTATGGTCTTTGCCAATGCCATGAACAGTGTAAGCTTAGCCGCCGAGCGTTTTATTTCTGAAATTGACCGCGATGTTGATTATTTAACCGCCAGAAATATTGCGTTTAATGCTGCGATGATTCCTGTCATTAACTCTTTATTTGCTGTGGGCTTGGTTTCATTACCTGGAATGATGACAGGACAAATTTTATCGGGAACCTCGCCCTTTATTGCAGCAAGATACCAGATTATGGTGATGTGCATGGTGTTTGCCTCAGCAGGCATCGCAACCGCCTGTTTTTTAAGTTTAATTAAGAAAGATTTTAGTATAAATGATGAAAAAAGCTAAATTTTCGTAAAAAATAAGCAGAGGTTTACAAAAATGAATATAAATCTAGCAGCAGTCCCAAATATATGGCAGCAAAAGGCGACACCGCATATTGAGACTTTAGTGAAGGCTTTTCAAGAAACAGGCATTACTAGCCCTGTTGTCTGTGCTTATGCTTGCGCCTCTATTGCTTATGAGTCGAGTTGGAATCCTAGAGCGGAAAATACACGCGATAGTGCTTCATGGACAGCGTATTCAGGAAAAGGTTTAGCGCAGGTGACTTTGGAAAGTAATTATCGAAAAATTAGCCAATTTACAGGCATTAATTTTTTGCTTAATCCTGATTTAATGTTCGTTCCTTATTATTCTTTACGTGCTAAAGCGGCGCATTTTTTGATTCACGGAATGATTCCGCTGATTAATGTAGGAAATTTTGAGGCGGCAGCAGGTATTTATAATGCGGGCAATGCAAGTTATCGTTCTGCTTATACACGTAATATTGCTCATTCTGCTTTAGAATGGCTACCTGTCTTTTCAACGCCTTCTGCGACGAATTATAGACCTGAGCGCGAATATACTGCCCCTAGAATTAACACAGCACCACGTTATCGCCCGCCTAGATTAAACAGTCCTCCTAGGCTTACAACTCCCCCTGTTTATAACGATCTGTCACGACGATATAGTCCAAGCAGACCTCCAAATTATATGGAGCCACCTAATTATAATCAGCCGCCTCGTTATATTAGTGAAACGGTAGCGGCAAACTCCAGAGCTTATATTGTTCAACGTGGAGATAGTTTATTGGCAATCGCTTCCCAGTTTGGGGTGACGTTTAGAGAGTTACTGGGTCATAATCCGCAAATTAGTAACCCTAATAAAATTAATGTGGGTGATAGGGTTAATATTCCCTAATCAATTCAATAAATTTATTTTCTTAGGTTTTGAGGTTAGCTAATGTAGACACAGAAAAATCTCTAAAAAATTAAAAACAGGCGAATTCATCTGAATTTCTGCTTACAGTGGGTTATTCTCGCAAAAGTACGTATTAATAAATTATTATGTGTCGAAAACGAAATAACTGAAAATAATAAAGAAGGACTAAACGTAAAGAATGAGTAATTTTAAATTCATAGATTTGTTTGCAGGCATAGGTGGCTTTCATGTTGCTATGGAATCATTAGGGGGGGAATGTGTTTTCGCTTCTGAAATAGACTCTTTTGCAAGGAAAACATATAAACATAATTTTAAGCGAACAAATCCAGCGTTATTTAATAACGGAATATTTAATGATGACATAAGAAAAATTAACCCTACAGATATACCTGATTTTGATATTTTATGTGCAGGTTTTCCATGCCAGCCTTTCAGTCAAGCGGGTCATAAAAGAGGATTTGATGATACGCATAAATCGGAAAGAGGTAACTTATTCTTCAATATTGTTGAAATATTAGAAGCCAAGAAGCCCCAAGCCTTTTTCTTAGAAAATGTAAGGGGAATTGTCAATCATGATAATGGTAATACTTTTAAAGTTATTAGAGAGATTATTGAGAATGAACTAGGCTATAGTTTTCACTATCAAGTAGTAAAAGCATCTGATTATGGTTTACCACAACTAAGACCCCGAACATTTATGATAGGGTTTAAGGGTGAAAGCGTGCTATCAAGTTTTTCATTTCCGCCCAAAATACCTTTAAAATTTAATATGTCTGATGTTTGGGGAGGCGATTGTTCTAGAGAAATAGGCTTTACTTTAAGAGTGGGTGGGCGAGGTTCAAATATCAACGATAGAAGAAACTGGGACTCTTATCTTGTTGACGGTGAAGTCAAGAAAATAATGCCTGAACAAGCAAGAAAAATGCAGGGGTTTCCTGATAGCTTTGAATTTCCAGTAGCGAATACACAAGCCATGAAACAGTTGGGTAATAGTGTTGCTATTGATGCAATCAAGACATGTGGGAAGGCAATGATTGAACATGTAAAAATTTTAAAAAATATGGGCGAAAGTATGCCAAATACTAAGAATAAAGGAGAGTGGACAGAGTTGTATTCATTCTTGAAAGTTTTAAATGATAAAAAACTAATGCTTGCTGATAAAAATTTAAACATTATCAATAAGGGGGATCATTTTAATGTAACCAAAGTAACAACATTAAATATTGCAGAGTCCTGTTACTTATTGGAGGATGATTTTGTTCTGGTTAAGAATGAAGATACTGGTGTTGAAACGAAAATAAAAGTATCTGGTTTTTTAAATAGCAATGTATTAATTAACCTCGCTAACTCTATAAGTGATGGAAGTAAAACGTTTAATATCCCCGAATTTGACCTAATACAAGACACATTAGGAATTTCAATTGTTAAAGGCGGAAATAGCAATCAAAAATCAGATATTGTCTTAGATATTAATAATAATCAAATCTCAAAAACAAATGAAGGGTTTGGAATTAAATCCTATTTAGGAAGCAAACCAACCTTACTGAACGCATCTGGAAACACTAATTTTATTTTTGAAATTTTGAATTTAAAATCAAGTCATATTGATGATGTAAACTCAATTAATACTAGAACAAAACTGAAAGATAGAATTGGAAAAATACATTGCTTGGGAGGAAGTTTTAAATTTGACAGAATTGAAACTGAATCAATGGAATACAATCTATCAATGGTAGATAGCTTAATTCCAGAAATAATATCAACCATGTTATTGGAATTTTATTTAAATAGAACAAACGCTATAAGTGCTAATTTAGAAAATGTCTTTAATAACATAAATTCTTTTGGTACTGACTTAATCTCATTGCAAATAAAAGTAAAGCGACTGTTAGTCTCAATACTATTAGGTTTTTTTGCGGGTAAAAAATGGGATGGCAGATATGTTTCAAATGGAACTATCGTAGTTAAAGGAACAGGAGAGCAAGTCGCTTTTCATGTTATAGATAAGGATTCACTTGAAAATTATTTATTTGAAAATATTAAATTTGATACACCCTCAACAACTAGATACAGATATGGAAGCCTAATTTTAGAAAATGATGGTAAAATTTATTTTAAACTAAATATGCAACTGAGATTTTAATCAAAATACGCGAATTCAAGCTTTAAAATGAAAAAGACCTCAAATATTTTCAAAACCTTTGAGGTCTAAGTTGTTACTCACCGTTCGCTCATTTTGAAACTAGGTTCGACGAATTGAGCAAAATATCAACGATTACAGCTCTTTTCAATAGAAAGAGTACTTCAAATTATCCGAATAACGTGATTTTGGAATCAAGGCGAATCAAGGGGTCAGAGTTACT
>WTBX01000254.1 GCA_013138855.1 Methylococcaceae bacterium | reverse complement strand
TAACTCTTTACGCTTGGTGTCAGGCATTTGAAAGGTAAGTATTCACCTCCCCCTTTGGAAAAGGGGGATTTATTTAATAAAATCTCCCCTAACCCCTCTTTTTTTAAGAGGGGGACTGAACACTTACTTTGAAAGATGTCTGACACCTTGGGTCACAAAAAAGATGCCTGACATCGACGTTCAAATTATTTAACTGATGTTACGCAAAAAATTATAAATAACCAAATAATAAGCAGTAAACATTTTTGTTGTTTGGAGTGAAAAAACACGTTTTTCACTAACGTTCCAAATCGAAATATTGGCTTATGTTGGAGTCCGATAGCTTTAGCTCTTGGCGTGAAGAGGCAGAACTAAAACTTTTTTGAAGCTGCCTATTTTAGCAGTTTTAAAAACTCGCCAATAGCTAAAGCTATTGGACTCCGCCTTTATATACAAACCTGAAAAAACTTGTTTTTTCACTCCTCTGCGTAACATTGGTTATTTAAAATGTCCCGCCTACTCAGGCTCGTTAACAGAGAACAACCCACAGGGAAAAATAATGACTTTAGAAACTTTTATTAATCACATTAAAAATAATCAAACCGTAAAATTTGACGAAACCATGAGCGTTATTGCCGATAACTATCATTATCAGGCGACTGAATTTAGCAATGGTTTAGGTGATGATAAAGTGGTGAATCAAGCAGGGACTAATGAAGGCTCTTGTAAAACGTTTGCTTTTGCTCAACAACAGCAATTAAATCCAGCGCAAACGCTTAGTCTTTTTGGTGAGCATTACCAGAGTGTTTTAGATGAGCCAGCAGGTTCATCGCATCAAAATATTAGAAATTTTATGAAATATGGCTGGAAAGGGATTGTTTTTCAGAAAGAAGTATTAACAGAAAAATAAATACTATAAATTCAGCCCACGACTTTAAACGTGGGCTGAATAAAATTGTTAATTATCAAGTTTTTATGCCTATACCTTTATGTAACAGAAATAAGCTGAATAAACTTAGTAGTGCAATAAAACCTACGGTACTCGCTAACGCAATATGTACTTCAATATCACTTACTCCAATCAAGCCATATCTAAAGCTGTTAATCATATAGAGAATAGGATTAGCCAACGATATTTTTTGCCAGATTTCAGGCAACATCGAAACAGAATAAAATACTCCGCCTAAATAACTTAACGGCGTTAATACAAAGTTAGGAATAATCGAAATATCATCAAAACTATCCGCAAAAACTGCATTAATAAAGCCTGCAAGGGAAAATAAAATGGCGGTTAACAACGCGGTTACTAAGGCAATTAATAAATCATTAACCATAATATCGGCGAAGAATAGCGAAATTAAAGTAACCACACAACCAACTAATAAACCCCGCGCTACGCCACCGCTGATATAACCCACTAAAATCACCCAATTGGGAACAGGGGAAACTAGCAGTTCTTCAATATTGTGCTGAAACTTAGTTGAGTAAAACGAGGAGACAACATTTGAATAAGAATGACTAATCACCGACATTAAAATAATACCAGGTACGATATATTCCATATAACTTACGCCGCTGATAGCCCCAACTCTATCACCTATCAATTTCCCAAAAATTAAAAAATATAAGGACGTGGTAATCGCAGGGGGTAATAATGTTTGCGGCCAGATGCGAATGAAACGGCGGATTTCTTTAAAAACAATAGTACGCAGCGCAATAGATGAGTTCATTGTACGATGTCCATAAATAGTTGTTCCAAACGATTCGATTTATTTTTCATACTTAAAACGTGAATATTATGGGCGGATAATTGCTCAAATAATTGATTTAAGCTGTGATCTTTAGGAACTGAAACATTAATACTCCTGCTATCCTCAGTTAATTCAAATTGATAACCTGTAATAGAGGGAACTTGTTGCAAAGGTTTATCTAAATCCAAGACAAAATGATTAACATTAATACGACTTAATAAGCTCGCCATATCCGAATTTTCTTCAATTAAACCTTGATGAATAATAGCGATATTACGGCATAGGCTTTCAGCTTCCTCCAGATAATGCGTGGTCAAAATAATGGTCGTGCCTTCCTTGTTAACTGCTTGCATCATTTCCCACATGGAACGGCGAATTTCTATATCCACACCTGCGGTCGGTTCATCCAATATTAATAATTTAGGTGAATGCACTAAGGCGCGAGCAATCATCACCCGCCGTTTCATGCCACCTGATAAACGTCTGGAAACGCTATCGCGTTTATCCCAAAGCCGCATTTGTTTCAAACATTTTTCGGTGCGAATTTTCGCTTCTTTTCTAGGAATGCCATAATAACCTGCTTGATGCAGCAAAATATTTTCTACGGTTTCAAACTGATTAAAATTAATTTCCTGTGGAACTAAACCAATACAGCTTTTTGCTTGTCTATTTTGTTTATCTATATCATGCCCAAAGACACTGACCGTGCCAGATGTTTTATTGACTAAGGAGCTAATAATGCCAATGGTGGTCGATTTACCCGCACCATTTGCACCGAGCAAGGCAAAAAAATCGCCCTCCTTAACATCAAGGTCGATACCTTTTAAGGCTTCAAAGCCATTTTTATAGGTTTTTTTTAAATTTTGTAGCGAAAGCGCGTTCATTAAGGTTAATGTCTTAAAAATTATTCAGGATGGGATGAGTTTAATACCGCTTAACGGTATAATTTTACCAGTTTAACACCCTCATAGACAAAAAACAGGATGAGACAGTGATTCAAAAATTACCCGAAATCGTTGCGGCTGTGGATTTAGGCTCAAACAGCTTCCACATGATTGTATGTAGCCTTAAAGATGGCAAGCTACAAACTATAGACCGTTTAAAAGAAATGGTACGCCTTGCATCAGGTCTTGATAAACATAATCGACTGGATGATGAAACTCAAGAAAGAGCATTGGCTTGTCTGGAGCGTTTTGGTCAGCGAGTACGTAATTTTTCAGCAGGTAGTGTGCGTATCGTCGGCACAAATACTTTGCGGATGGCTAAAAATTCAAATGAGTTTATTTTAAAGGCAGAGAAAGCTTTAGGGCATCCGATTCATATTATTGCAGGGATAGAGGAAGCGCGACTCATTTATCAAGGGGTTGCTAATAGTCTAAGCTCTAATGCAAAAATGCGTTTTGTAATGGATATAGGCGGCGGCAGTACCGAATATATTATTGGTAGCGATGATGTGCCTAAAACTAAAGAAAGTTTAAATATGGGCTGTGTCACCGTCAGTAATAAATTTTTTAAAGAGGGCGAGATTTCTAAAAAGGCGTTCACACAAGCTATTATATTTGCAGAGCATCATTTAGAACCGCATCAAAATAGGTTTTCCTATTTACAATGGGATGAGGCCATTGGTGCATCAGGCTCTTTAAAAGCAATTAGTAAAGTTTTAGAGGAAAAAGAGTGGAGTAATAACGGTATCACTCTCGAAGGCTTAGAAAAATTAGTCGATCATATTACGGATTGCAAACATATTGATGAGTTAAAACTCCCTGAATTAAGTGATGAACGTTTACCTGTGTTTGTTGGGGGGGTGGTGATTATTTATACGACCTTTAAAACCTTAGGCATAAAGCAGATGACCGTTTCAGACGGCGCATTAAGAGAAGGTTTAATTCATGATTTATTAGGACGGATTTATGACCATGATACCCGCTCAAAAACAGTTGATACTTTAGCCTCGCATTATCATACCGATAAAAATCATGCAGTAAGAGTAAAGCACACGGTACAACATATTTTACGACAAATTGACCCTAGTGTGACTCAGGAAGATCGAAAAGCCGCCGCTCAATTTTTAGACTGGGCAGCCGAACTGCATGAGATAGGACATGATATTGCACACAGTTCCTATCATAAACACAGTGCTTATATTATTCAAAATGCGGATTTGGCAGGTTTTTCCAAGCAAGATCAAATATTATTGGCAACCATCGTTCGATTGCATCGAAAAAAATTCTCCCTCTCACGTTGTAAAGAATTACCCGCACCGTGGAATCGCTCTTCCCCGCTATTAACGATTATTTTACGTCTTGCCGTAGTGCTGCATAGAAATCGTCATATGTTGGAATTACCGAGTTTTGAAATCAGTAGTCACAAAAAACACATCAGCATCGTTTTTCCTGAAGGCTGGTTAGAAAAATCCCCCCTAACTTATGCTGATTTAAAAATAGAAGCCGATTATTTAGAGGGTGGCGGCTTTAAGCTTGATTGCCGTTAATTATGTTGATGTCACTGCGGGTAATCTTTTTTTGTTTTTATGCACCGATTATTATTTGTTCCGTGGTGTTATTGCTTAGTTTCGCTAACCGCCCTGCATTATCGGTACCGTATACACTTGATGCAAAAGAAGTTAAGCAAGTTAAAGCAATTTTTCATCACTTACGCAGCAGTGACGATAAACTTAAAACCTTGGCGTTGACTCAAAAAAATTTAAATAATTTACTTAATTATTTTTTAAACCGTTATTTTGAAAGCGCAATTCAAGTAACGCTTGCACAGAATAGCTTATATTTTAAAGCTGCTTTGCGTTTGCCAGAAAATAACTTTGGTGCTTATTTAAACCTAAAATTTAAGCTGGTTCATGATGATAATTTATTTCATATTCAATCTTTACAGTTTGGACGTATTGTTATCGCGGATGAGTTTTCTGAATTATTTTTGAAACTTATTATTAATTATTCGCCCTTAAAAGATGTTTATTTAATGGTTAAAGATACCTTGAGATCGATAGCTATAAAACCAGATAATTTAACTTTAGGGTATCGTTTTGAGTCTCAAAGTAATCAGCAAACGACTTTATTAACCGCCGATCAGCAAACTTTGTGGTTTTATCAACAAAAAATTGCTCAAATTATCGACAAACACGATCCTGCTTGGCGATTATCTTTAGCGCAATTATTACAGCCTTTATTTGAGGTTGCTTTTCAGCGTTCAACCTTAGAAACGGCAATTAATGAAAATAAAATCGTCATTATTGCGGTAAGTCGTTATGTGAATAAATCAGAACTTCAGCGATATTGGCCTTTTCACAATAGCGTTAACAATAAACGCCAATATGCGGCTTTTTTATATAAACGGATGGATATGGCGCAACATTTTATGACTTCGGCATTATTGACAACGATGGGAAGTGGTGCGTTAGCGATTATGCTAGGGCAGGAAAAAGAATTGCGTGATGCCAAGCAAGGCAGTGGTTTTAGCTTTATTGATTTAGCTGGCGATAGAGCGGGGATTCGTTTTGGAAAAATGGCGACGGCTAGCCCAGAAAGTGCGAGACGTTTACAGAAAGTAATGGCCAAAATTGAGGATTATCGCGCTTTTATGCCAGAAGTTAGGGATTTACCTGAAAATATTAGCGATAAAATCTTTAAAGATAAGTTCGGTTCTATTTATAGTCCCGCTTATCAAGAGATGCTGAAAAAAATTGATATGCGTATTGCTGCATTACCGATTTATCAGTTATAAAAAAGGAGTACAAGAATAAACCTTGTACCCCTTAAATTTTAATAATTATTTATTAAAAGTTGTTCCTGATGTTGCAGGTAACGTTGGCATTTTTTGTTTAGGGAACTCACCCGTTAAGGCATCTAAAAATGCAACAATATCAGCAGTATCTTCGTCTGATAAATCTTGACCTAGCTGTAATTTTGCCATTAATTTTACAGCCTTATCTAAGCTTTTAACTGAACCGTTATGAAAATAAGGGGCTGTTAAAGCAATATTACGTAAAGTTGGTACTTTCCATAAATGCTCATCTTCTTTTTTCTTAGTAACTTCTGCTAAACCTTTGTCATCGTTAAAACTGTATTTAGCTTCAAAGAAACCGTTACTGTTGACAGGAAATTTTTGAAAAGTACCTGCACCATTAAAGGCTGCGCCACTATGACAAGAGGTACACCCTAATTCAACGGCTTTAGTCATTCCGCGAACTTGTTGTTCGGTTAATGCAGATTTATCACCTTTGGCATATTTATCATAAGGGCTATTAGGGGTAATCAATGTTCTTTCATAAGCAGCAATGGCTTTAGTTGCATTGTCTTTAGAAATTGAGTTTTTACCGAAAGCTTTATGGAAAGCGTGTTTATAACCGTCAATTGCTTTTAAACGAGCAACTACGTCATCCCAGCTTTTCATTCCCATTTCAATAGGATTAGTCACAGGGCCTGCGGCTTGTTCTTCTAAGCTTTTGGCACGACCATCCCAGAATTGCACGTCATTGAAGGCTGAGTTCCAGACTGTCGGCGCACTACGCCCACCCACTTGACCATTAACGCCCATAGAACCTGCGCGGTTATCTTCACCACCTGCCATGGTATTATGACAAGATGCACATGAAACCGTACCTGTCGATGACAAACGCGGATCATGGAAGAGCATACGCCCTAATTCAACTTTTTCAGTTGTAGTTGGATTGTCAGCAGGTGCAGGTGCTTTAGTGGGTAAAGCATCTAAAGCATGAACAACAGAAACAGAGCTTGCTAGCGCAATAGCCGCAACCAATGAACGAATTTTTAACATATTTTCCTCCAAAAATTATTATTTATGTAGATTTATCATATTTGGGTTAATAAAAAAAACATCTTCCTTTAAAATTAAAACAAGCAGCACTTAATAATATAGACAGTGAAAGTATTTTAAAATCAAGCAAAAACCACAACTAAGCTATAAAAATCAATAACTTATCGTATATTATTACAATACACGGAGTCCAAAACATGTTTGGGACTCCGTTTTAACAATACTTTCACCGCTTCAATAGCTTGCTAATGATAAATTTAACATGAATAGTCTGTAATGTAGACGATTTTTATATTCCTTCAGTTTTTAAGCAAAAATACTCTCCCTATAATTTTAATAAAACGTCTATACTTTATAGAAAATATGGCTTAAGGATAGTAAGTGTTCAGTCCCCCTCTTAAAAAAAGAGAGGTTAGGGGAGATTTTATTAAATAAATCCCCCTCAATCCCCCTTTTCCAAAGGGGGAGGTGAATACTTACTAAGGATAGTGTTAATAACCATTAAAGTATCGTTTATAGATCATTTGAATAATAAAAATGACGTAAAACTTACTTCTAATATCAGCTTAAGTTCTGAGAATTTTAAAGAGTCGTTAACTACTTAAATATTTGAAATATCTAAGTAATTTTAAAATATAACTAAATTAAACAAAGTTAAAAGAGGGCGAAATAATGCAGGTTGATGGTTTAATAACTATTTTGCAGGAGTTAAATTCCAGCTCTCCTGATATTGAAGCATCGGCAGTAATATCAACAGTCGGTTTGGTTATTGCTTCGGTATTACCTCAAAATCTTGATGAAGACCGTGTGGGGGCAATGACCGCAGCTTTACTCTCTCGTGCAGAGAGAACAGCGATAGCATTAGATAGAGGGGAGTTAAAGCAATTTTTTTTAATCGCTAAACAAGGCGGAATTTTAATGGTTTATGTAGGTGAGGGAGCTTTGCTAGCAGTATTGACAAAACCTCATATCAAATCAGGATTTATTTTCTTTACGATAGAGCGATTGCTAGACCGCATAGTCGAAGAAATAAATAAAATCACGGTCGTATAACAAAAATCTATGAGTTATGACTATAAATATTAATGTTGGTATTATGGGCTTTTCTGCGCAAGAGGAGCGTAAATTTAAAAAAATATTTACGATTTCAAAAAATCATGAGCGTTGCTATTTTTTAGCCAATACCTCTGAGGTTACGGCTGTTGAACTATTAATCGTCAACACTCAAGATGAGTTTGTCACACAACAACAGCAATCTTATAGGGAAAGGCATAAAGGGGTCTCAATTCCTGTTGTGAATGTAGGGAAATCGTTAGCAGCAGTCGATGGCGTTTATTATATTCGCGGAGTTTTAGTACCCAGTCGCGTTTTACCTATCCTTGATAACGTTGAAATATTGCCACAGAATGATGATTCAATTGCTGAAATTAAAGAAAGTGACATTAAAAATCAGCAGGATGTTGAAGAGAGCGATAACTTAAAAAATACTAATATTAACGCTTTTTTAAATGTTTTAGTCGTTGATGACAGCAAGATGATGCAAAAAACAGTACAATTAGAGCTTAATAAATCGACTATTCCCCTCGCTACTGAATTTGCTGATAGCGGTGAAATGGCTCTTGAAAAAATCGCGGCTAAAAAGTACGATTTTATTTTTCTGGATGTGATGATGCCAGGAATAGATGGTTTTGAAACCTGTACGCAAATTCGTAAAATGGAAGGTATGGCTAAAACACCGATTATCATGTTAACCTCAAAAACATCCGCTCTTGATGAGGTTAAAGGTTTAATGGCTGGGTGCTCTACTTATTTAACAAAACCCTTTCAACAAGATGAGTTTCAAAAAACGCTAGAACAGATTATGCATTGGGTGAAAGAGTTTAATGATGGAAAATAACAGTTTAAAGGTAAAAAAATGGCAATAAAAAAAATCTTGGTTGTAGATGATACTCCTCTTTATCTAAACCAAATTAGGCAAATTTTGAGTGATGCTGGCTATGAGGTGATATCTGCTTCTTCAGGTACAGAAGCACTTGAACAAGCAAAAAAGGAACTGCCAGATCTTATTTTTATGGATATTGTCATGCCTGAAATGGACGGTTTTGCAGCCTGTCGAGCAATGACTAAAAACTGTGAAACTAAAGATATTCCTATTGCTTTTGTTAGCAGTAAAGATCAGGAGGCTGATAGAGTTTGGGCAGAATTACAAGGTGCAAAGGCTTATATTACCAAACCCTATACCGCAGATCAGATTTTAGAACAGGTTGAAATGTTTGACTAGGGATTACTATGGAACTAGAAGGCAGTCTTGCAGATTTATCTTTAGCCAATTTACTAAGTAAAGCGAATGCAGATGATAAGGATCTACGTTATGGCTTTCAAATAGGTAATATAAATCTTATTTATGATGTAAATACGGCTTGTGAATTGCTTAAATCTACGACTATTCATGCGGTACCCAATACACCTAAGTGGATGTTAGGACTCATTAATTTACGCGGTGGTTTAGTGCCTGTATTTGATATTGAAAAGTATTTTGATTTTGAACCGCGAGAAGATAAACATCAATTATTATTGGTTTTAGGCAAAGGTGAAAAAGCAGTTGCCTTTTTACTTAAAGAATACCCAGAATTAGTTAGAAATTTAACCCACCTTGATACTATTCCTAAGTTAATTCCCAAAATAGATGGCTATATATTGGGGGCTTACAAAGAGAAAAAGCTCTGGTTGGAGCTTGATAAAGAGAAGTTTTTTTCTACACTAGGAGAAAAGGTTTGTATTTGATTTTATGGACTACTATTAATAGGGTATTTAGTAAGTGTTCGTTTTCGCTTGTCTAAAGATTAAGCAGTTCAGTTTCAGTAGACTTTTTTTGAGTAGCTTAATCTAAACTTAAGGGCAGATAGCTAAATTAAAAAACTATTTAAGTTACTTTCCATAATTTCTGAATCATCGCTCTCTTGCGGAAACGACGGTTTAGCCAGTTACTTTTCTCTCCTAAATACGTGATAATCAGAAAATGCTTTTACAAAGCGGCTGCCATTTTAAGGCGGGTCAGTTGTACTTAAACCTCTGAGGTTTTTAAAACCTCGTAGGTCTAACTCCTATTTTTTGTCTCGCCTTAAGTTGGTAGCCTACAAAGCTAACCCAATAACAATTAGTTTTAAATATTGACAGGAATAATGAATGAATATTTTTCAGAAACTCAAAGAAAGTTTCCTTAATATAAAAATTGCCTATAAGTTTCTAATTGTATTGGTGGCTTTTGTTGTGGGCTTAGCTGTTATAGCATTTGCCTTTCAAACGGCACTTAATGTCGCCGAAAATACTCAAAAAAATGCCACAGAACAAGCCACTGTCTCCAATGCTATAGCTAATGTTCAATTTGAGACACTTAGCGCAATGCGTTACGAAAAAAGCTTTAGACTCTCTGATAGTGCCGCTGATTTAAAACTATTTAAAAGCAGTCTAAAAAAGTCGTATGTGGAACTTAAACGCTTAACACCCTTATTTACTGATGCCGCAGATAAAAAATTAATCTCAACGATTAATAGTCTTTTAACGGGTTATGAAAAGGCGTTCTTGGCAGCAACAGAAGCACCATTGGGACAAAGTGATGCTCAATTTAATGCGCTTAATGCCATAACTGATAAATTGAGTCCTGAAATAGCCAAATTATTAAACATCAGAAATAAATATAATACGGCCGTACAATCACAATTTGAACAAGCTCATTCAAGCATTCAAACGACCTTTTTATTAGTGATTGCCATTGTACCCTTAGTCATTATTTTAGTGTTATGGGGGGTGGTGGTCAGCGGTATTATTAAACCCGTCTCTAATCTTCAAACCGTTATTAATGATATTGCCGCAGGTAATTTAGATACGCGTGTTGATGCGAGTAGCAAGGATGAAATTGGTAATTTAGCCAATGCCTTTGATTCTTTATTAGATGAACGTGTTACCTCATTGGCTAAAACAGAATACGACCATCAACAATTAAATTCATCCATTATTTCTTTACTGCGCTCGGTATCGGCTTTAAGTCAGAAAGATTTAACGATAAAAGTTCCTGTCGCTGAAGATATGACAGGAGCCGTGTCAGATTCTATTAATTTATTGACTCAGGAAATGGCTGAAATTTTAACAGGGGTTGCCAATATTTCTGCACGAGTGAATACCACTTCAGTCGAAGTTAAACAACAATCAGCCAATGTTATGCTTTATGCGGACAATCAGCGTAAAGAGATTGAAGAGACTTTGAGTGAGCTAAATACTGCGGTTAACACCATGATTAAAATCGCTAAATTTTCAAAGGTAACCAATAAAGAATCTGAAAAAACCATGATAAGTACCAAATCAGCGGAGGAGGCGGTAAGTGAAACGATTGAAAGTATTAATGGAATTCGTGACATTATTCGTGAAACGGAAAAAAGAATTAAACGCTTAGGTGAGCGTTCTCAAGAAATTACGGGCGTAGTTAATATTATTAATAACATCGCCGAACGTACACACGTTTTGTCACTGAATGCTGGAATGCAGGCGGCATCAGCGGGTGAAGCAGGTAAAGGCTTCATGGTTGTTGCCAACGAAGTACAAAGACTTGCAGAAAGCTCGCGTGAAGCAACAGAAAAAATCTCAACATTAGTTAAGAATATTCAGGTTGATACTTCTGACACCATGAAAACCATGAATACAGTAATTAGTCAGGTGGTTGATGGAACACAGCGAGCTGAAGAAGCGGGTGAGCGTATGAAAGAAAGTCGGGCAATCACTGAATCTCTAGTCATTTCGGTGAAAAAAATTGCCCTCACCACCATTGCGCAATTAGACGTGGGGAAAAGTTTGAAAGAACATGCTCAAAATATTCAAACCAGCACCATTAAAACCAATGAGCAGTTACAGCAGCAAAGTAAGTTATCTGATGACTTAGTACAAAATGCGGAAGAATTAATTGTTAAAGTCAATGTTTTTAAACTGCCAGAGTAAAAGACTATGGCGACCGATAAATCTGATTATCAACGTAGTTTTTCAACAGTTTTTACTAAAGCTGAAGAATTACTTACGAATGCAGGAAAAAGTGATAATGCATTAAGCCAATATTTAGACAGTTGGCTGGAAATTGCAGAAATCTCAGCAGAGCTAAATAATTTTGCGTTGCAAGATGTTGTTTTACTATTTATAGAAACCAGCAATGAAGCATTTAGCTCCTTAAAGTTACTCACAGATGAACATTGGCAATTATTAAAAAAATGGGATACGCGCTTTGAAAATTATATTAAAGCCCCCGACAATCATCATGCTGCCACCAGTTTAGTTAAATGCCTAAGCGAGCCATTACTTGGCGCACAATTATCCCCTGCGGATGAAAAAATGCTCTTGGGCGGCTTTACGCTCGTTTCCAAGCAATTGCGCAACTCAGCGAGACAAGTTACCGAAGAAAAACAAGCGATAAAACCTAGCTCTAGTTGGGATGAAGTTTCACTTTTATTTAATAAAGCGATTTTAAACCTGCAAGATGTTTTTGCTCAGAAAATTATTCATGACAAACAACTTTTTGAAGAAAGTTTAGAGCTTTATCTACAAGATTGGCAAAAAATTGCAGACCTTATAGAAAGTAAAGCAGAGCAACAACCGTGGATGGGGTTATTAGATGTTGTTTTGCTCTTTGTTGATATAAATACTGAAGCATTCAATCAAGACAAAGCTTTAAGCGATGAACAACAAGGCATTTTAAATAAATGGCATAATTTATTCAGCAGTTATATTAAAACTCAAGGCAGCCGACAAATTAGTGTTGCTTTAATTAAATGTTTAACTCATCAAGCATGGTCTGGTGCAATTTCAACAGATGATGAAAAAATGCTGTTGGAAAATATCGACTCTCCCGAACCACAAGCAGTAACAAATGTTCCAGCTATAGAAAAAACGGCTGAGGTGGAAACTTCAGACCCTATAAAACAGCTTAGTATTTGGCAGCAACTAGAACCTTTTGTAAAGGTTATTCGCGCAAATTTAAAAAATGTTATCGCGGGTGATAAACAAGCCTTAGCTCTATTTCACGAAAATTGGCAAAAAATTTTCCATATTGTCGAGGAAAATGACGAACATCAAGGCTTATTAGATGTCATTTTGATCTTTATCGAAATCAGTTCCGCAGCACTTGAACAAGCAGATGCTTTAGATGATAAACAAATAATTTCATTAAACAAATGGCATCAATTATTTAGCAGTTATCTTACTGCGCGTGGAAATAGAACCTTAGCCATGTCATTGGTTAAATGTTTGGGAGATGCTGCTTGGGTTGGTGCGATTACAACTGAAGATGAAAAAATGTTGTTGAAAGGTTTTGATGAAAAACCAAAAGCGACAACACAATCACCTCACACTTCAAGCAATGAACCTGTTTCCAAGCTCGAAGCTAAGCCCTCCCAAAACCTTGAAGAACTTCCGTTAGAAGTAGCTGAGACAAATACAAAACCGTTGTCAATTTTAGAAGAACTTGAGCAACAACTTCAAAAATCATCACAGCACTTAAAAGCGGCTATTGATCAACAGATTAGCGGCAACCTACAAGTATTCAGTGAAAATTTACAACTTTATCGCGAAGACTGGCAACAAATCGTTGCCATTATGGATAAAGATAGCCAGCAACTAGCCGCGTTAATGGATGTCGTTTTATTATTTAATGAAATTAGTGGCAGTGCCTTTGATGCACAAAATGATTTAAGCAGTGTACAAGTTGGCTTATTAAATAAATGGCAAAATTTATTTTCACAACATCTTGAAAATACAACTAATCCGCAGATTATTAAGTCTTTAGTTGAATGCCTTGAAAGCTCCGTCTGGCCAGAAGCTATTTTTTCAGAAGATAGTGAATTATTATTCGCGGCTTTCCCAACGCCTGAAGAGCAACAATCCCCCGCTGATATATCACTAACAGCAGAAGATGCCGTTTTACCCATTTCAGAGTTTAAAGCCGTTAATATTTGGGAACAAATAACGTCTATTTTTCAGCAAACAGCAACTGAATTAAACGCGATTCTTGATTTTCAAATAGATAATAACAGTAAGGCTCTTGATCGTAGCGTTCAAGTTTATATTAAATATTGGCAACAAATTGCTGATATTTTAGAAGAAAATAAAAAACAATCAGGTTTACTCGATGTTGTCTTGTTGTTTACAGAAGTCAGTATTCCTGCTTTTGAAGAGCTTAATAGTCAACAACTTACAGTACTTAATCAATGGCATCATTTATTCAATGATTATGTAAAAGCACAAGGACATAGAGAGGTAGCAAAGTCCTTAGTTGATTGTTTGGTCAATCCTGCTTGGCCTGAGGCCTTAAGTCAAGAAGATGGAAAGATGTTATTGGAAGGTTTTATTACTGATGATGATAATCGCTTAACGATTGTTGAGTCGAATGAACCGCTTATTAATAATGTTGATATTGTTGACGAGTATCACCCAGTTTGGGAAAAAATTAAATTACCTGTTAATGATGCCTTCGCGCAAATCAACACTATTGATGGTGCGATTAACCTAAAGAACCTACCGCTCAGCTTTAAATCTTTACAACAATATGCTGGTTATTGGTCACTCATCGTTGAAATGATTAATGATGAAGATAAGAGTGAATTGCAAAGCTTAGCCGATGTTAGCCTTTTATTTTCAGATAATTGTTTAGAATTAATTGAGCAGCAGCGTACTTTAAATAATGAATTTATTTCGCTGTTACAACAATGGCATACTTCGTTTAAATCCTATTTACAAGACATTACCGAATCACCAACTTTTATTTCACTGATCAGTCTTTTAGAACATCAGTTATGGGTACGTCCTTTAACGGCTGAAGATAGAGGCATGTTAGTAGAACTTGCTAGCGATGAAGATGAGAGCTTGATTTTTACTGATGATGATTCTGAAGATTTATTAGCCTTTAATGAGGAATTATTTGCAGATGACTCTATAAATGAAGAAAATGAATCACAAGAATTATTTGCTGAAGAATCCATCAACGTAGAAGATGATTCACAGGAATTATTTGCTGAGGACTCCATCAGCGAAGCAGATGACTCACAGGAATTATTTGCTGAGGAATCCATCAACGTAGAAGATGATTCACAAGATTTATTTGCTGAGGACTCTATAAACGAAGAGGATGACTCACAGGAATTACTTGTTGAGGACTCCAACTACGTAGAATATGAGTCACATGATGTATTTGCTGAGGACTCTATAAGCGTA
>WTBX01000107.1 GCA_013138855.1 Methylococcaceae bacterium | reverse complement strand
CTGACTACGCCATCGGCAGGTGATGCAATGCCATTATTAAGCGCGGTGACAGGTCTTACGCCGTCTTTAAGCTCACGGGTAAAAAAATGATTGAAACTCGCATAAACATTAATATCTTGCTCACGCGCTTCATCCATATTGACCTTATAAACCTTGACGATATTGCGAATCATCAAATTTTTCCACGTTTTATTTTTACAGTGGGTAAAAAAGCTCATCATTCGTGATAATAAGTGGTGAGGAAGAGCATATTGAGGGAGGGTAATCAGCGTTTCTTTTATCGACATAGAGTTTTAAATAGGTTGTTATCTTAAAGTGGCTTCCAAAATTATTTGCTTACGTTAAACTAAGCATAAAGATGTGCCTACATTATGGAGATTTTAAACAATTATGTCCGATTTAGATATTATTAAAGCAATAGAAAAACACATAGGGGAAGAATTAAAACCCTGTGAACTTAGCGAAGTGATGAATGCTAGCTCGCGTGCGGGTTATGTTTTAAATGCACTAGGGGACGTTATTGCACTTAATTTGCAAAGCTGTAAATTAACAAAAATTTCTTTTATTAAAGCCCTAAAAAACCTGACTAAAGTTAATTTAGCTCTTAATAATATTACGCGACTGACTTCATTGGCAAAATTAGTGCTGCTTGATGAGCTTAATGTGCAAAAAAATGAAATCGTTGATCTTGAGCCATTAGAAAGACTTGAAGAGCTGAAAAAATTAAATCTACAAGCTAATAAAATCACTAATGTCGAGCCGCTTTATAACTTGTCTGAGTTAAATGAGTTAAATTTAAGCTCCAATGAAATTGTCGATTTTGAAGCCTTAGGGGAATTAGCCAAGCTGACTCATTTGGATTTAAGCGATAACCAAGTGAGTGCATTATCGCCTTTAAAAACGATGGGCGAGCTAGTTGAACTGGATTTAAGATTTAATAAAATCAGCAGTATTTCAGGGCTTAGCTATCATAAAAAATTGATGAAGTTATTTCTAAGCACCAATGAGATTATTGACATAGATTTATTAAATAATCTTCCTGCCTTAACACAGCTTTATCTAAGTTCTAATAAAGTCAGAGATATTTCTGCGATTGCAAACTTAAGCTCTTTAGTTTTACTGGATTTAAGGTCTAATAAAATTGACGAGGTAGCCTCGCTAGAAAATTTGGTTTCACTGACGCATCTGCATCTGGAATCTAATGAAATCACCGATATAAGTGTCTTTAAAAACCTGATTAACCTCACTCAACTTAATCTAAGACATAATCAAGTTAGTAATATTGATTCGTTGAAAGGACTTAAACAGCTAACCCATCTTTATTTAAGTGATAATGAGATTAAAGTCTTGCCTAAATGGATACTTGATTTTAAGTTGCCAATTAAATGGAATACAGGCGGGCAAGGCATTAGTGTCATTGCCAACCCTATACAAGTTCCGCCTCCCGAAGTGATTCGTCAAGGCAATACGGGCATTAAAAACTTTTTTAATACCACCCAAAAACGCGCTTTAAATAAAGTAAAAGTATTGTTAGTGGGCGATTGTGGGGTTGGTAAAACATCATTGAGTAAGGTATTACGCGATTTACCTTTTGATGCAGAGGAAGCACAAACCTTAGGCATTAATATAGAGTCTTGGGTGCAAGAAGATGTTTGCGCAAATTTATGGGATTTTGGCGGTGAGCGCAGTTTGTTAGCGACGCATAAATTCTTTTTCTCCGAACGTAATCTTTATATCTTGGTGCTAGATAACAGCGAGCAACGTAATGAAGAACGTTGGTTAAAACGTATTGAAAGTTTTGGTGGCGACTCCTCAGTGCTAATCGTGTTAAATAAATTTGATGAAGACAACAGTTATGATGTTGATCGTAAATATTTATTGCATCGTTATAAAAGGTTGCGTGGCATTTTTCCTGTTTCTTGTGCGCAAGGCGTGGGTTTAGATGCCTTTAAACACGGTTTAATTTCTGCCTTTCAACATGTCCCCATTTTTAATAGTGAATTATCAGAAAGCTGTTTTAAAATTAAGGCTGCTTTAGAAAAACAGCAGAAACAATTGCATTGCATTCCTTATGAGGCATTTATAGATATTTGTGATAAGCAAGGTTATAAAGATAAAAAAATGCAACTTAACCTATTGCAATTGTTACATGATTTAGGGGTTACGATTCATTTTAAAGACCCTGATGCCAGTGTGAGTTATCTTTTAGAACCGCAGTGGATTACTCAAGCCCTTTATAAGATTACCACCGCAGAAAAAATAGCCGCCAATAAGGGCATATTATATTTAAATGATTTAACGCAGATTTTAAAGGCGCAAAGTGGTGAAGACTATGATTATTCTGATGCCAAACATAGCTATTTAATTGAGTTAATGAAAACGTTTAATCTTTGTTGTCAAGTTGATGACGATAGTGTGTTAATTCCGCAGTTATTAAACAAAGAAAAACCAGAGGTGAAATTTGATGAGTCGAACGCGCTGCAATTTCAAATTCAATACAATTATTTGGATGAGTCAGTGATGCCGCGCCTTATCGTTGCTTTATATCAACAAATAGAGATAGATAAAAGTAGTCGTTGCTGTATTTTTTTAAAGAACACAGAAATGAAGTGCAATGCATTGTTGGAAGTTGATTATGATAACGATGCTGTTTATATAAAAATTAATGGCAAGGATAAACGTGATTATTTTGAATTAATTCGTAAAACTTTATATAGCATTCATTGGTAATGTTTCTTTTAAAGCTTTTCGTGAAATTCAAAATTTAACCGTTCGTAAAGAGGCTGTAGTGACCAATTTAAC
>WTBX01000016.1 GCA_013138855.1 Methylococcaceae bacterium | reverse complement strand
TGGATAAATCATAAGTGGTGGCTATTTCGCGTGAGCCTGCTTTTTCGACATGAGTTTTTAAATACCACGGTTCTTTACTTAAAGCTTCAACGGTTTGTAAATCTTGAAAAAAAGGCAGTTTTTCTGAACCTGAAATGCCTTTAATTTCAACCGCAGACGCGCTTTCTATTTGTCCTTCTACAGACACATAAATAGCAGCTCCGACACCTGCCAGTAATACTAAAGTGAGTAAAGGCGCGACTAAACGTCTTAACATGGGCTTCTCCAATGGGTAAGTTTTGATGCTATTTCAAGGAGAGTAGTTTTGTCGAGTTTGCCTAATTCCCACACTTTGTGCGGGAATTCATACTGACATTTATAAGGATACTCTGCGCAGAAATTCATAAGCTTGTATGCGTTCCCACGCACAGCGTGGGAACGAGAAAATTAAGAATAATTTGCTCTATTCTACTCTTCATTATCAGATAGCTCCAACAAAGCGACCGAAGCCACAGCCGTTCCCGCAATTCCTTTTACCGAGCCGTACATATGCGTGGTATTCAGCAAAACCTTTTGTAACTGCTTCTCGCGTTGTTTCCAAATCCGCGCCATCGAGCGTTTTTCCGATTCCAAATCACTCTGCATTTGCGTAAAGCCTTCGACAATCCCTTCCACCTGCAACTTAAATTCATTACCCGTTAAATAAGTGTAGAGCATCTCCATTTTATCGCCCTTGTTTTCTTGACTGGCGTGAGCATCGGCTAATTTAATCACCGTTTCTCGCAGAACAGGGGATAAGCCTTTAAACTCTTCAAAGGAACAAATCCACACCCCCTCTTTCTGTCCCATGCGTGGCATATCGGTAGGCATGGCTTCGGTGACTAATACACCTAAAGTGGCATTTTTTTCACGAATATCATTTTTAAATTTTTCAATCCAGCCAGCCTGAAAGTCTTTGGTACGTTTACTTTCATAATAAATCGTACCGCAATTCTGGCGAGAGCGTGTGTGAACAATTTGTAAACAATCTGCGCCTCGTGCGCCTTTTTTAATTTCTTCGATACTGTCTAAAGGAAAATTGCTTTCTAACCATTCTTCAATGGCTAATTCCTGAATTTCGCCTTGAGATTGGGTAGAACCTTGCTCGGCTTTGCGCTTCATCTCTTCAGCTAGCCCTTTTTGCTCATCCAATTGTTTTTGTAATTCTTTAAGTTTTAATTCTGCGCTCTCATCGACTTGGCGTTGAATTTTTAAACGCTCATTTTTCAACTGTTCGGAAAATTCTTTTTCTTTTTCTAAGCCGACTTGATCGCGCAACTCATCTTTTTCACGCTCTACACGCATTAAATCCGCTTTCGTTTTATTCAGATCTTTTAATTGTTCCGATTTAAGCTGTAATTCTTCTTGTAAGCTATTTAATTGCCCTGAAATTTCAGATTGTTTTTCAGCCGTGATTTTTTCGCGTAAAGTGTGTTGTTCTTGTTTTAATCGCTCATTAAAACGCTGTTGAGATTCAGCTTCAATCGTTTCTTTTTGCTCTTCTTTTTCACGTTTCAAGCGTTCAATGTCTGATTTAGCTTTATTAAATTCTTTTAACTGATTCGATTTAGCGTCAATTTCTTCTTGTAAGCTATTTAACTGCCCTGACATTTCATTACTGAGCGTATCACGCAAACTTTGCTGTTCTTGCTTTAAACGCTCATTAAAACGCTGTTGAGATTCGGCTTCAATCGTCTCTTTTTGTTCTTCCTTCTCACGCTTCAAGCGTTCAATATCTGATTTAGCTTTATTAAATTCTTTTAATTGGTTCGATTTAGCGTCAATTTCCTCTTGTAAACCGCTTAATTGTCCCGATATTTCCGTTTGCATTTCAGCGGTGAGCTTATCGCGCAAAGTCTGTTGTTCTTGTTTCAAGCGTTCATTAAAACGCTGGGTAGATTCGGCTTCAATCGCCTCTTTTTGTTCTTCTTTTTCACGTTTTAAACGCTCAATATCTGCTTTAGCCTTATTAAATTCTGTTAATTGCGAAGATTTAGCGGTAATTTCAGCTTGTAAGGTTTCAATTTGTCCCGCAGATTGGGCAAGCATTTCTGCTTCAACTTGAGCGCGTACCGCCGCCTGTTCTTTTTGTAAGCGATCGGTAAATTTTTGAGCATAGTCAGCGGTAATCTGAGCTTTTTGCTCTTCTTTCTCGCGCTGCAAACGCGCCATGTCCGCTTTAATTTTATTAAACTCTTGCAGTTGATTAGATTTAGCCGCTAATTCCTGCTCTAAAGCTCCAACTTGTGCGGCTTTCTCATAATCAAACTGTTGTTTAAGCTGTTGTTGTAAAACTTGCTTTTCTTGTTGCAGACGTTGTTGTAAAACCGTTTCCTGCTGATTTGCTTGCTCGTTTAATTGCGCTTGTTGTTGCTGTAAATTTTGGTATTGCTGTTGATACTGAGAATCCTTTTTCGCCAATTCATCGTTATATCTTTTTTGAATATCTGCTTCAATTTGGTGATGCAAAATATCATTGACATCAATTTGATAACCGCAATTTGGGCAGGCAATATTATTGTTTTGTTGACTCATATCATTATCCTTTGAGTTTTAAGTTAAAATGTTTAACAGCATGACATAACACCGAGTCGAATAATACTACCGAAACCATGAGCGATATTAAAGAACAATCTGTCCACTGTGAACAATGTAACGCCGTGTTAAATTTTAAAGCAGGTACGCATAGCCTCGTTTGCAAATATTGCAGTTTTGAGAACAGTATCACACAGCGTCTGGATGCTGAGATTCGCGCTTTTAATATAGAAGATTATGAACGTGAAACCTTTAATAGTGAAACTCAAGTCGAAGCCGCTTTAATTAAATGTGATACTTGTAGTGCAGAAACAACCTTAGGTAAGGATCTAACCTCTAAAGAGTGTCCTTTTTGTGGCACAGCTCTGGTTTTGCAACAAAGTGAAGTGAAACGCTTGCATAAACCGCATTATTTATTACCTTTTGCATTAAATGAACGGCAAGCCCATGAGTTTTTTCAACAATGGGTACAGGGGTTGTGGTTTGCGCCTAATGCCTTAAAAAAAACACGTTTACGCAATGATAAGCTGAAAGGCGTGTATTTACCATTTTGGAGCTATGATTGTGATACCGATACGCGCTATAAAGGTCAGCGCGGCAAAGAACATCGCACAACGACTCGCAGCAGTTCAGGCAAAA
>WTBX01000351.1 GCA_013138855.1 Methylococcaceae bacterium | reverse complement strand
GAGTTGCAAACGCTTGATAATGTTCATGGCGCAATTCACGGTTATCGGCATAAGTCATTACCGCAATATAGGAAGGAAATTGCAAGCTAATCAGCCAACCTTCTCCATCTGCCATTTCCGCGCTTTGTTTCGCTTGAATCATGGCAGATTCTGGCAAGCCTTTTAATTCGGTTTCATCGCTAATTAACTTTGTCCACGCATTCGTCGCGTCTAAAACATTATCGCTATAACGGCTGCACAATTCTGATAATTGTTGAGAAATTTCTTTATAACGCTGTTGTTTTTCACTATCTAAATCTATGCCAGATAAACGAAAATCTTTTAAGGCATTGTCGATTATTTTCTTTTGTGCAACGTCTAAAGTTTCAAATTCTACGCTATTGGCAATGCTTTGATAAGCGTTGAATAAGTCTTTGTTTTGCCCCATTTCGGTTGAATATTCGCTTAATTTAGGCAAACAGGCATTGTATGCGTCGCGTAATTCATCGCTATTTAATACCCCATTTAAATGACCGACAGGCGACCATGCTTTGCTTAATCTATCTTCCGCTTCTTCAATCGGTTCGACTAGATTTTCCCAGTTATAATCAGTATTTGCCGCTAAAGCGTTTTTAACTGCTGCTCGCGCTTCGTTGAGTAATTGCTCTATTGCAGGGACGATATGTTCTGCTTTGATTTTGGAAAACTGGGGGAGTTCGGTAGTTTCTAATAAGGGGTTAGTCATGATTTTTTAGAATAATTATTAGGGTTAAGCGGGAGAAAGGTAGCTTTGAAGAATGTTGATTATGATGGGACTGAATGGGTCGAGAAAATCACCTTTTGGGTTTTTAAATCCTGTAATTAAAAGATTGAGTAATTCGTTATCTTGCAAATCTAATAAATCTTCTGGCGGCATTCCTTCTGTAATCAATAAATTATAAATAAACTGTTTGCGAGTTTTTTGTAAAATTCTATTGTTGAGATTTAACACTCTGATAGCTTCGTTAGCTCTCTTTGTTTTTCCTTCAACCTTACCTGAGAGAAAAAATTTTAACTCGGTTTCGCACTCATCCATTAGCGGGGTTAAAGGTAAATACTGGCTATCATGAGCCTTATCACATTGTTTTTTAGTATTGCAAGACGCGATAATATTATTAAAATCTAGTTCTGTTGAATGATTAACGCTACGAGGAATAATATGCTCATTCATGCTATTGCTATCACTAATTCTCTTACAACAATAGCCACATAAACCAAGTTGGTCTGTAATATTTTTTTGATTTATCTCTTGTCTTGCTTCAATACCTTCTGTACTCTTTTCTAAATCGTTATAACGCGCATTTTTATTTTTGCGTTTCCACTTTGTTAACTCATCAGGTTCATTACTTTTGCTGATTTTTCGCATAAAGTAATTCCATTTTTCGTAATAATAAACTTACTTTACCCAGTTCTAAATTATCAGATGAAAGTATTTTTTCTAATTTCTCCAGTTTTTTTCTGGCATTATCAAACTGTTGTTCTTGAATACTATCCAAAATATCATCTAGTTTTTGTTGTACATCCTCATTAATAATTTCAGCATCCATACCTTGTAATAATACTTGGTTTACCTCCATTCCATATAAATTAGGTGCCGAGTTGACCTCGCCATCATCTAATTCATAAACCAATAAATTAGGACTATCACTGACTACAGCAGGTGAATGAGTGGTGAGAATGAATTGGCAGTTTGGAAAAGTTTTTTGAAGATTGCTGACAATTGAGCGTTGCCATTTTGGGTGAAGGTGCATATCAATTTCATCAATTAATACAACTCCTTTACCTTCTAAGGGGTTTTCTAAATCAGGATTCATCATAGCAAGACGGCGGGCAATATCTCCGACTAATGCCATTAATGATTTTTCGCCTTGAGAAAGTTGTAAAATATTTAAAGGTTTTTTTTCACCTTTTTTATCCACCACCATTTTTAAACTAGGTTTACGTTGTATTTTTAGATTAGAAAATTCAGGAATAAATGAATAAATAGCTCTACGAACAGAAGTTAATTGCTTATCTTTATGGGACTTAAGTTTCTCTAAAAAGCCTTTCATTGTGGCAGGGTCAAGGAGACCGTCAAATGAATTAGCTATTTCATTTTGAACATCTTCTCTATCCCTAAACCATTCAAAAAAACGCCGAAAATCTACCCCTTGAGAAAGGGCATTATCATAACCTTCTATTTGTTCAAAACTGTGTTTAGTTTGAATTTTTAAAGGTACATCTAATACGCTACGGTCAACAGGATAATAAACCATTAAAGGTAAGGGTAGTTCCTTAGTTTCGGTTGAATCATCTATACGAAAAAAATCAGCCAACTTAGATGTATCAATTAAAGAACTTTCAGCTTGTTTTTTACGCCCCTTTGCTGTTTTAGCTAATGACCATTGAAACGACTGAGAATCATGCTCCACTTCAAGCATAATTTGAGCAAAACTCGCACCATTTAAAATATCCAGTTCACTAATAGGGCTACCACTGCCACGTTCACGCTCAATTCGTGCCACTAACCAGCTTAAAGACAAAACCAATGATTTTAAAATAGAGGTCTTACCCGCGCCATTATTGCCAATAAAAACCGTCACATTGCTTTGCTGCTCGGATTGCGGCGCAAAATCAATCGCCAAATCAGCAAAACGCATAAAGTTTTTTAAAGTTAATTTTTTAATTTGCATAAGAAAAAATGCTAAATAATCATGTATTGAGTTTAAACCGCTAAAACCAGCTTGATACCATCATTTAATAAATTAACTTGTTTGGTCGTTAATTTACCAATATTCTCAGTCAAAAAAGCTTTATCTAGGGTAATTAATTGCGAAAGATTAGCCACAGAATCTCGACTAAGGTTTGAACTTGCTTTGCTTAATTTAAAATTAGCAGGGGCATTAGCAAGACGAAGATTTGAGGTGATAACTGCAACGATGACCGTTTGAATTAAACTCTGATTAAATTCATTAGATGAAACGATTATCACAGGACGACGATAAGCAGGTTCTGAGCCTACAGGTTCAGGCATGGATGCCCACCAAATTTCTCCACGCTTCATTACCAGCCCTCATCTTCAATGGATTTAAACTGCATTGAAGATAATTCATTATCTAATTGCGAGGCAGAATCTTTATAAACAGCATTTAAAGACTCGGTAACACTTTGATAACGATGAGTATTTAAGTATTCAACCATCGCTTTAGTAAAAAGCTCGCTACGAGAAATATTTAGCTCATTAGCCATTACTTCAGCAGATTGAAAAATAGGATCGGGAATTGAGATTGCGGTTTTCATAGGGTTAAGTATAACCCAAGTTATACCCTATGAAAGTATTAATTTGATTTTCATCAAAAGAATTATGATGAAAAATGTACCTCCCACCTGCGCCGTATATGTCTTCGTCCTTGAACCGAGGGTTCAAGTGGCAACTTCGTTTGCTAAATTAGGCTGCCCTAATAAAAGGGTATGCACACCATTAACAAGATCCATCGCCGAGGGTAATACAGGTTCAGGAAACACCCG
>WTBX01000435.1 GCA_013138855.1 Methylococcaceae bacterium | reverse complement strand
CCTTATATAAATGCTTACCAAAAATCAATTGTTAATATCGTACAGGAACTTAAGGCTTCAAAAGAGGTGATAGCAGTTTGGCAGCAGCGCAGCAAAGCGATTAGATTATCAGTTAGAAATGAACCTGGTGCGGATTTTTTTTACGATTCTGAACGATTTTTTGCGTCGGAAAAAGTGTTGCGACAAATAAATTTAGGAAATTTATCTTGGTCTAAGATTAGCGAAACCGCAGAGATTTCGACTTCAAAACTAGCGGATCATGGGATTGATTCATTAAAGCATTCTAGTCGAGTCGTGCTTTAGGTATCAGCTCGTTGAAAATTTGGAGAGTCGTCTTCCAGACGACTCCTAGAGGTTTTATGTTTACTTATGTCTTGTGAGTGATTCACTGCTTGAGGAGTCGTCTGGAAGACGACTCCCATAGAGAAAGCTCTGTAATCTTTCTTCAATAGCTTGAGTAATTTCAGATTTCATCTCTGAAAATAAACCATGATGACCGCCTTCAAATGGAATAAAACTCACCTCAACCTTCTTCTTCTTTAAAAGCTTAACTGTTTTTTTGCCTTCTGAGAAAGGAATCACCGTGTCACTTTTTCCATGATAAGCATAAACTTTTGCACTAGGTTGGGATGAGCTATCTCCTAATTTTTCGCTGGCTAATAAGCTGGAGATGGGGAAAATATAACTGTAACTATTTCCATGTTTTACAGCTTGATAATAAGCCATCCCGCCACCGCCTGAAAAACCAAGTAGAACAGGTTTGCCGATAGTCGAATATTTAGTGCTAAGTAAATCTACATCCTCATTGAAAACTGCCCCATATTGCTCAAATTGAGCAACTGACCACGGCCAGACATAACCTATTTCATGTGAAATAGACCCTTCAATTATAATAATACGAGCGGGTACACTAATTTGATTTAAAGCAGATTCATAAAAACTGTCAACGGTATCGCCATCCCCATGTAACGCTATTAACATCGGCAAATAATCTGAGTGACTACCGCCTCCCGAATACTTTACGAGATAGTTAAATCCTAAGTCGTTATTGAGTGTGCTAATGCTTGAGTCTTGAAGCCACCATTGCGAAAAGTTGGTAACAAAACGCTGTAGGAAATTTTTCATGGGAGTTACTTCAATATTTATTGCTTTTAATTGTTAATTTTAACTGATGTTACGCAAAATGAATTGTCCACGAAAGGCACAAAAATTAAGGAGGAGTCCAATAGCTTTAGCTATTGGCGAGTTTTAAAAACAATTAAAAACCGATCATTGTAAAACACGCAAGCTTTCGTTATGACTATCCACGCCAATAGCTAAAGCTATTGGACTCCGAGTTTTAGATATTTTTTAATTGTATCACTCGTTCTTTTCAAAACTTCATGTTCTTCATGGTAAAAATAAAAAGTGTTTGAATTAACCTTCGTTGCTTTGCGTAACATCAGCTTTGAAAAGAAAAATATTTTTCTACTCCATTAGCTTGCCTTTATTTAGTCAACTGCAAATCTACTTTATCGGAATATTGAAAAGGAATAGGAATCGCAAAACTCGATACGCCAACATCTCCAGTAATTCTATAATCTAAGCTACGTTTAGCCAGTGAAAACCACTGCCCAAAACCATCAACGACATCCATAATATTACTGTTAATATCCGTTTCTAAATAGCCTTCACCTAAAGCGGGAATAGTGACAGGTTTATCACTCAAGCCTTTAGCAAACGATTGATTATTAATAAATAATTGGTAATTAAGGTTTTGTATGGGGAGTGCGAAGGAGTTAGGATTCTTAATCAATAAGCGTAAACGATAAGTTTGCTCAGATAATCCCATTTTCACTAATTGAAAGTTGTTTAAACTAATTTCTGGCGCAATCGGCTTTAAACTTGCAAAAGGCGTGTTTGCACAAGCTGTTAATGTTAATAAAGCGATAAAAAAAATAATGAGCCGCATAATGGTGTTCCGATAATTCAATAAAGTTTAAATTAAAAAACCTCCGCATCGTTAAGATACGGAGGTTTGATTTCTACAAAAAAAATTACTTTGCTGGTTGTTTTATTTCCTCTGCAAATTTCTCTTTTACTTCGTTAAGCGTTTCAGGACTTGGAGTCTCAAATTCGCTAATGCCTGAGCTATCTTTAGCGTTGATAATAAAACGTCTTTTCAAACGGCTAAAGGCTGAACGTAAGGTTTTATCCATCACCACCTGATTACCGATTGAGACAATGACTCGCACCAATTCTGGAATCTTAGTTTTAGTCGAAATCATGTAAATAGGTTGTACATACAACATAGATTTACCCATTGGTAAAATAATCATTCGCCCACGTTTAACCGTTGAGCCATGCTGATCCCAAAGCGTAAATTGCTCTGAAATCTCTGGGTTTTGGTCAATCAAAGCATCAACTTGTGCTGGGCCGTTTACTTGTATGTCTTTATGAAATTTATAGACGGTAATTTCAGGTTTATATTCTAAACCACAGCCTTGTTTATCTAATGTTCCTGCAATCCCAACCATGCTTAAATTATCTCTATGCACGGGAGTCATAGGGTTAATCATCACAAATTCTTCTTTATCATCACAGTTGCCAAAGTCCATCGTTATAAAATAAGGACGCACCTCTTTTTTATTAATACTGGCAAACTGCCATGTTTCTGCTTGCTCGTAAAATAATGCTGGGTCACGTTGATGATATTTTGCATACATTTTCATTTGCAAATAATAAAGGTCACGCGGATAACGTAAATGTGAGCGTAAATCGTCAGGCATTTCATCCAAGTTTTTAAATACATTAGGATAAGCGCGATTATAGGCGTTAATAATTGGATCATCCGGATCAGAAATATAATAATTTACTTTACCACCATAGGCATCAACAACAACTTTAACGGAGTTACGGATATAGTTAAATTTATGATCGCCATCTAAAAACTCATCTTGCGCGGGTTTAGAGACTGGGTACTTATCCGATAAAGTGTAAGCATCTTGTATCCAGAAAAAACGATCTTTAGTCAGGACTAAATAAGGGTCTTTATCTAAATGTAAAAATGGGGTTAGTGTACTAATGCGCTTAATAATATTTCTGCGTAATAGCACTTTGCTATCACTAGACATATTGGTAGAGAATAATATTTTTTCATCACTGAAATAAAATGAAAATAATAGCTTTCTAAACATCGAGTTAATCGGCACACCCGCTTCGCCTGCATATCTTTTTTTACTACTGACATCTGAATCAGAAAGCCCCGCCACATCTAAATCATTGGGGACAATTGCATATTCATAATTTTCTTGCCCAAAATAAATGTCTGGATTTTTAACGGTAAAACCCACATCCGAGGACATATTTAAATCACGCAAATACCAAACAATGGGTTTGCCTGCATCTTGCGCTGCGGGTGTAATGACTGCACCATAACCGTGAGTGTAACGTAAATGTTGATTTTCCCAATTTTGGGCTTCGATGGGTAAACGAGTGATATTAATTTCCCGTGCCGCAAGGTTGACTTGTTTGGTGTGACCATGAAGAAAATAACGGTCTTCATCGACAGCAAGAAACTTATAATAAGGGCGAATGCCTTGTAACTGCATATAGCCATCGGTCAAATGCTCTCTGTCCCAAACGGGGATATTTTCAAAATGCTGCTGTGATGTCCAATTTTCTATATCTTTAGACGCATCAACGGTGGCTTCAAATTCAACGGTTTTAATCTTATCTAAACCATAAGCATCTAAAGTCGCCTTAATATTGTGTTCCATAAAGCTTCTTTCAGCTTTAACAGGATTCGGCTTCACAATAAATTTATTGATGATACTAGGAACAAATTCAACCGCTTGTAATGAAAGCACCGCTAAAAATGCCACGGATGAAACGATTAGCGGCCATTTTGCACGATGTTTTTCTGAAAATATAAATACCACCGCAGTAACTGCGATAATTAAAAAACTGATAATCGCAATCCAGATTAGCGGTAATTCATAACGTATTTCAACAAAACCAGGGCCAAAAAAGACGGGTTCATGCGAATTATCATAGAGTAAAGAGAAGCGGTCTAAGAAAAACCCCCAAACCACAAACAATGCTACAAAACCCAGCAAAATGGTGAGATGTACTTTAGCCCCTAAAGGGTATTCATTACTTTGGTCAGGTACAAAAATATGCTCGATCCAATACAAGCAGCTCACCATAAAAAACAGGATAATCGAGGTGATTAATAATTCCTGTTGAATTAGCATGTAGATAGGATAGGAGAATAAGTAGAAGCTGATGTCATGGCCATAAACAGGCTCAGAAATCCCTGCGGTATCCCCAAAAAAGAACAGTAATGCCGATTCCCATTGCTCATAAAAAGGGGCTGCAATCATCACCGCTAAAATCAATGATAAAGGCGTGTAGATTTTAACTGAGCCATCCATAAACACATCAGCAAAGCGTTGAAAGCGTTTGCGTTTATCTATGTTTAGCAAGACATCGTCAGGCGGATTTAAGCCTAAATAGCGTGAAGCCACCCAGAAATGGGAAAAGAAAATCCCGAAAAAAATCAGCGTCACACCGCCCGATAAAATAAAGCGATATAGCAATTTTAACCAAAAATAACCTTCCAGCTCCAACGATCTGAACCACCACAAATCGACAAGCAGATCTAGGAAGATGAAGTAAAATGCAATATATAAAATAATTGCAATAACAATCGTTGCTCCGATCAAAATAGGTAGCAACTGTTTCCAGTTCCGCATAAGTCCCTCTTTATATAAAAATAGCGTTTAATATTTTTAGCGTAGTATTTTAATTTAAAAATACCGCTTTGATTTTATTTTAAGTAACAGCATATATAACAGTCATTCTAACACTCAATACGCAATTTCGTAGTGGTTTAAGAGCGAGATTTTCATAACTTATGTTGAGTATTGCCTGTGAAAAGCATTAAATATATAGTTATCCAGAAAAATTTAGTGTTTTTCGTGGATGACACGTAACATCAGTTCTATAAAAAGAATAATAGCGGTAGAATCAACTTTATAAAAAATGTCTGACACCTTTCGGGTACCTGACATTTACCGTACCTTCTGTCAATAAAAATTTAGTCGCCTCAAATTTTGGAGCAAGGTATCTCCTTTTTTCATTTAACGGATAAAGCGAAAATTTATTTGCTCGTAAGCGGTTGATTTTCTATGTTGGTTTAAAATATAAGCGATTAAACCCCAACATAAGTCAATATTGTGATTTGCAACGTCAGTGAAAAAACGTGTTTTTTCACCCCAAACAATAAAAGTGTTTACTGCTTATTATTTGACTATTTACAACTTTTAGATAACATCAGTTAATGACAACACAAATCCAGCTTGGAAATATCGCCGTTGATGTGGTGAAAAAAAACATCAAAAACCTTCATTTAAGCGTGCATCCACCCGAAGGCAAAGTGCGTATTTCTGCACCATTGAGAATGGATATTGATACCATCCGCGTATTCGCTTTGACTAAATTAAGCTGGATAAAAAAACAGCAACAAAAACTGCAAGCACAAGCGCGAGAAATGCCACCTGAATATCTTGATAGAGAAAGTCATTATCTGTGGGGAAAACGCTATTTACTCGAATTAGTGGAAAAAAATTCCAGCCCTAAAATAACCCTAGAACATAATAAAATCCGCCTGCAAATTCGTCCTGCTAGCACCGAAAAAAGAAAACAGGACATTATTGAGGCTTGGTATCGAGAACAGCTTAAACAAGCGATTGAACCCTTAATCGAAAAATGGGAGCCGTTGATGGGGGTTAAAGTAGAAAAGTTTTTTGTGCGTAAGATGAAAACAAAGTGGGGAAGTTGTCGCCCTGCCACTAAAAGCATTCGTTTAAATACTGATTTAGTCAGAAAACCGCCCGAATGTTTGGAATATGTAGTGGTGCATGAAATGGTTCATTTATTGGAAGCTTCGCACAATAAGCGGTTCATCGCGTTGATGGATCAATTTATGCCCAAGTGGCGATTTTTTAAAGACGAATTAAATCGGCTACCACTTAGATATGAAGACTAGGGATGATTGGCTACTTGGAGCCTCATATTTAACTTTCTAGCATTAAAGCAATCATTGACTATTGGAGCCGTGACTTTAGTCGTGGAAACCCAGCAATGACACTACCTTTTTTAATTAAGTTCAAGGTAAGTGTTCAGTCCCCCTCTTAAAAAAAGAGGGGTTAGGGGAGATTTTATTAAATAAATCCCCCTCAATCCCCCTTTTCCAAAGGGGGAGGTGAATACTTACAGTTCAAGAGCATTTTTAACGCTTTTCGCGACTAAAGTCGCGGCTCCTGTGTAGCATCAATTATTAAGAAATTTCTACCACTTTTAAAAATACGGTTTAAGCTTTACTGTAAGTTACTATAAATTCCCAGCTAAAAATGGGAGCTAAAAAATTAGAGTGGATAAACAATGGATTTCTTCAATAAAGATTATTATGGTGTTTTAGGGGTGTTACCAAGCGCGGAAGTTTTTTTAATCAAAGTAGCTTATAAAGCCTTATCCCAACGTTACCACCCTGATAAATCCAAAGCTTCCAAGCAACAGGCAGAAGCTAAAATGAAGACTTTAAATGAAGCTTATGCAATTTTGTCAGAGTCTAGTAAGCGTAAACAGTATGATGATTATTTAAAAGTTCAAGGAAAGCAAAATGAATATCACAAGGAAGAACCCGTTGAACCTGATACTGATGAGTCGTTTAATAATGAAGATTGGTTAATGGCGATTCAGTATGTGTCTGAATTGAAAACATTACATGATGATTTAGAAACCATCTCGGCAAACCTAGGTTTTACTTTTAAGTTATATGTTTTAAGAGATAAAGCCTTTGATAATCCTCAGTCTATCGCCTCTGAATTAGAGTCTAAGTTTTTTGCTACTTTTTTTGGTAATGAAGCGAAGACTCATGAGTTTGCTAAGTTTTTATTGATAAAGGGACACCGTAGTGCTGCTCAAGAACTTAATAAAGCAGTTAAGTTATTTGACAATAAAATTGAGCCTGAGAAGTTAGCCGAAAGTATTTGCTCAAAATATAAAATTAATTATATAGCGAGTACGAATGATCTTTATAAAGACCCTTCTCTTCAAGGAGATAAGCTGGGACTGTTTCGGACTGGGTTTTGGTTTTTATTGTTATCGTTTATCGCTGTTATTTTATCTCAAATAAAATAATGCTAAGTGAAATTAAAACTAATTTAGATTTATAGCGGCTTCGCCAGTGTGCCATAAAGCAAAAAGACGGCGTATCAAGACAATTATTCAATTACTTTGGAGCGCGTATTTATGAGTGCGGACGTAGGTTGTTTATGCGCTTTGGTAGAACAACGACAGCATTTTTGCCTTTCAGCGAGTTTATAAAAATTTAAATTTTAGCCCAAATTTAGGCGGGAATATGTATCTCTGAAATGAAGGTTCGAGTTCAGCAGGACTGCTTACAGCGTGAAGGAGAGAGAGGCTTGAATGCGGGTAGCTTGGTTAATCAATGACAAATTAACCCAGAAAATACTTAAACTCAGAATTGAAACGCATCAATCACAAACCGACGCGCTTCAAGTATATCCTACCGCCCAGTTATAGCGACTTAAAGGTTTCTATAGATTGAACTAATAGCTCAGCTGCTTTATCAGCATTACCTTTTCTAGACTGTATTTGAGCCTGAATAGTAACTTGACTTGCAGATTTTGTAATCTCTTCATGGCCTACAATTTTATTAGCTGCGATACGCGCTGCTTTCACATGTAAAGTAGATGAAGAAAAATCACCTTTTTTAACTTGAACTAAAGCTTGCTCTAAATGCTCAATCGTCTCACTAATATTGTTTGCTGGACTCTTTACTGCTTCTGTCTTAACTTCTACTTCTACTTCTACTTCTACTTCTACTTCTGCTTCTACTTCTTCTGCAAAAGCGATAGTACTGCTCGCGCCTAAAAAAATTGCCATAGAGAAAGGTAGTACTATTTTTTTAATGATATTCATTATATTTATAAAAGCCTTGGATAGGATTAGCAGATAAAACCTGCTAATAAATGATGAAAAGCTTATGCTTTCCAAATCTCAGTATACAGGATTAATCACCCCCTCATACGATATGGCTTAAATTTAAACAACGCTAAGTATCAATAAAGTCAACTGTCAGGCTACGCTATTTCTATGGAGATTTTCCACATCACAACAAATAACCTTATCGCACCAACAAACCAGACAACACAAGCACAACAGGCTTCTGATAAAATAGCCTATAAACTCAAAGAATTACCGCCGCCCTCCAAACCATACGCCATGAAAAAATTTCCCATAGGCATACAAACCTTTTCTGAATTAATCAATGAAAACTATTATTACATTGATAAAACCCCTTTAATTTCTCAACTCGTCGAAAAAGGAAAATATTATTTTCTTTCACGCCCACGTCGTTTTGGAAAATCCATGCTCGTTAGCACTTTAAGTTCGGTATTTAAAGGCGAACAAGCTTTATTCAAAGATTTATATTTAGAAAAAAATTGGGACTGGTCACAGCAATATCCAGTAATTGACCTGAGCTTTGGTCGAGGTGTTGCAAGTTCGGTGGAAATACTGAATGAAACTTTTGCTGCCATTTTAAACGAAATTGCTGAAAACTACGACATCACTCTAAATCAACAAAGCCATTCTAATAACCGTTTTGCCGAATTAATCCATAGCTTACATAAAAGCACAGGTCAAAAAGTCGTTGTCTTAGTCGATGAATATGATAAACCCATCTTAGATAATATCGACAAACCAGAACAAGCGTTAGCCATGCGCGAAGCCTTAAAAAATATCTATTCTGTTATCAAAGACAGCGATAAATATATTAAATTTGCCTTGCTAACAGGCGTGAGTAAATTTAGCAAAGTCGGTTTATTTAGCGGTTTAAATAATTTACAAGATATAACGCTTGATAGCCGCTACGCCACACTCTGCGGTTATACCGAAGCAGAAATAAAACACACGTTTGCCGAACATCTGCATGATGTCAATTTTGAAAAACTAAGAGAATGGTATAACGGTTATAATTTTTTAGGCGAAAAAGTCTACAACCCTTTTGATGTCTTGCTATATCTGGACAGTAAAAAATTTAAAAATTATTGGTTTGAAACAGGCAGCCCTTCATTTTTATTAAAATTAATCAGAGAACGGCAATACACAATCCCTAATATGGAAAATGTTTTTTTAACCGAAGCTAATTTAGGGAGCTTTGATGTCGATTCCATCACTTTAGAAACCTTATTATTTCAAACAGGTTATTTAACCATTGAGCGAGTTGAGGAATTTTCAGATAATTTTTATTATTATCTCAACTACCCAAACCGCGAAGTTAAAGCCAGTTTAAATCAATACTTATTACAAGATTTAACCCGCGTAGAATTATCGCAAGCTGCACAAAGCCAAATGCAGCTTTTTAAGGCTTTGGACAATGACGATCTAAATGCTTTACAAAATACTATTAGCACAGTATTTTCCGCTATTCCTCATGACTGGTATCGAAAAAATCAATTAAGTAATTATGAAGGCTATTATGCCTCTATTGTTTACAGTTATTTTTGTGCTTTGGGCTTAACCGTGATTGCTGAAGACAGCACTAATCAAGGGCGAATTGATTTAACCGTCTTCTTCAAAAATAAAGTGTTTATTATTGAATTTAAAGTCTTGGCAGACACCGATAAACAAGGCAGGGCATTAGCGCAAATTAAAGCGAAAAATTATCAACAAAAATATTTAGTCGAGGGTAAAACGATATTTTTGGTAGGAATGGAATTTGATAAACAACAACGTAATTTAGTTTTTTTCGAATGGGAAAAAGTTTAAGGAACTAAAGTACGAAAAGATTTAATTTTTAGAAATATTTTGTAACTACTCAGGTAGCGCTGCGATTTTTAGTTCTCGTGCGCGACTAAAAGTCGCGGCTCCGTTACTTCAAAAATAAACCGCTTTAAATGGAGTCGCTGCGAAAAATCTACAAGCCAATTTGATGGGCAATATCTATGATTTCTGCACGATTATTAGCCTCTAATTTATTAAAAATATTTTTTAAATGCCACTTGACGGTATTCTCAGTGACAGATGTTTCATTGGCGATACGACTACGTGTATAACCTTTCATGTATAAACGCAAAATTTCGACTTCTCGCTCGCTTAAGCCGTAGTTCTGGATTTTTTGGGTGATTTCAGGGCTTTGTTTAGACTGAGATTGTTGTATTTGGCTATGAAGGTTTAGGCATGATTCAATACGCGCCATAGCTTCATCAATATCGAAGGGCTTAGAAATATAATCTACCCCGCCTGCATCAAACCCCCGAACTTTATCTTTAGGAGATATTAAGGCACTTAAAAAAATGACAGGAATGGATTTTGTTTGCTCATTAGCTTTTAAATTACAGCAGACTTCATAGCCATTTATTTCAGGCATAGAAACATCAAGTAAAATAATATCAGGTTGCTTTTCACGGGCTAATAGCAAACCTTTTTTAGGGTCAACTTCCAAAAATACTTGCTTGCACACGTCTCCAAGGTATTCATTCATTAATAACAAGTTCAAGTCATCATCATCTATAACTAGAATCGTTGCATTTTTTAAATAATTCATTCTTTTTTACTTTAGTGAAAACGTGCCTTTAATAATTCTATCAACTTTAAGAATTAAGTCTGCATATTTTATGCAAAAATAATAAATAGAGATTGGCTACTAACTTAAGGAGAGACACTTCTTGAGAATATTAACGCTAGCTGTTCCACCTTAAGTTAGCAGCCAGTTTTCGCATTAATTTTTTGGAGCTTATTAAAACCTCATTTTAACAAATTTTGAAAATATTATCGGTAACTCTTAACTTAAGTTTCAAAACAACAACTATTCTGACATAGAGTACATAAGATATAATCATTTGTTTTACTTAATAAAATCTCATGGTTTTCAAGATTTCATTAAAAATAAGGCTGTTTCTTTTATATTCAAACTTAAG
>WTBX01000103.1 GCA_013138855.1 Methylococcaceae bacterium | reverse complement strand
CTGTAAGCGTAGTATCGACTTCGCCTTCAAAGTTTTCTAAACATTGAATGGTCGTTTCAGTGGGACAAAGGTAAAGGGTTTCATTAAAAGGATTGACCGTAATGGCGATGACTTTACCTGCTAAGGGAGCTAAAAACAGGCTGACATCTTCATCTAAGGCGAGGTATTGATTGAGTGCGGTTTCTAAGGCACTGCTTAGGAGGGGTTTGATTAGCATAGGGATATTTTTGAAAAGGGTTACAGCGTAAGGTCATCCGCCCATAGAAAATATTCTCCAAAGCGACCTGTTTTATATTCGCCTCCAGCTTGTTTTCCTTTTGAGGTTAGGCGATGTTTATCATCAGAAAATTCTAAATAATTATGATTAACTAAAACCTCAAGCAATTCATCTGTCTTTTTACCTAATTTTTTAGCTAACTTTGAAGTCGTTAATTTGCTATTAGGTTTAGATTTTTCCGAATTAGTTTTTGGTGTAGATGTCTTTGGAGTAGAGGGTTTGGGTGAAATTTTTTCCATTGAAATTCTAATTTCATCACTAATACGAATAATGCGCTGCGCTTCCTCATAGGCATCTTTGTAAAGTTGAGCGTCATCAGAGCGAGAGATTAAAATTCCCATTTCATTGTTATTGACCTGACTAAATTCGTACAAATTCAAGCTGGTAATAATAGCTTCGTTTTCGTTTATGTAACATTTAGCGTGAAGATTTTTACAAAAACTGGTTCTAATAAAGCTTAATTCATTTAACCAATTAATTTCTTCGTGTTGTAGTTCATTTTTTCCGTAAACAATACGAATATCAATTTTCAAACGGTTTTTATCGGCTAATAATTCTTTGAGGCGGTCATTTAGCTTTAAAAAAGGACTGATTAAAATGAGCTTATCTTGTGTGTTTTTAATGAGTTCTTCTAGGTAGTAATTTGTCCCAGTCGTATTAAGAAATTTTGCCATTGATTAATCCTTTAAGCTATAGAATTATATTGATAGGTTTGCTTGTTGGGTATGTAACTTTAGAGTGACTTTAGTTTCATTTCTAAATTTCTTTTTAAAGGCTTGAGAACCTGTGCTTAATTTTGGAATTCTTGAAGCGACAATATGGCATTCTTTTAAAGTATTTTGATGACGTTTTTTACAATAATTTAGGGTTATTTTTAATTGTTCACAGGCTTTTTCAATATCTTTTCCTTTTAGCTCAACATAAAATACTCGTTGCATTGGGCTGTTAATTTCAAATAAATAATCACAGCGTTTACCTTTGGTGATTAAACAACCATCAACTTTTACTTGATTAACTAATTTGTTTTGAGGATTTTTAAGGATAAATTTTCTATTATTTTCTGCAACAGAAATGATTTTATCTTTTCTGAGTTGTCCGCAGTTTTCAAAATCCATTATTCGTCTTGTAAATCAAGTAAGTTATCAAAAACTGTTTCAAATTCATCTGAAACAGAATCAATAACACTCGCACCAATTAATCGAGCTTCGTCATCCATGATACTGATTAAGCGACCATTTTCAATAGTATAAGCTTTTACATCTTCATATTTAATGGCAAAATCAGGGTCGAAAATATCTTTAACCGCTTCTTTGCCTTTTTCTTCTATAACATCGTGAGCAAGGATAGCGTTATTAATGGCTGTTAAAATGTAAGGGCTGTGAGTTGTAATAACAAAATCATAAGAATGATTGTAGATTACCCCTAACAAAGAAATAATATGTTTTTGAGAGACAGGGAATAAATGAGCTTCTGGCTCTTCAATAAAAATTTTAGATGCTTGCCTATCAACTAAAGCGACCCATACGGATAAAATGATAAGCATTGGCAAAGACTCTTGTTGTCCTGAAGACGCATGAAAAAAATTAATCGTTTGCTCTTTTGTTTTTATCCAGTCTTGCTCATCTTTACGAAAATAACTGCCTTTTAAAATAAGCTCAATCAAAAAACTAATCTTATCTCGTAAATCAATATTTATTGGATAAAACTCAGAATCTAATTTACTATTCGCCACGACATGTTCGTGTTCACTAAAAAGCATTTTTGCATTTTCATACAAAGAGCCAAACTTTTTTAAAAACGGGTCAATTTCTATATCATTGGCTAGAAAAGAAAAAATATTCTTTTGGACAATAGCAAAAAAAGAGCGCGTTGCAGGAATAAATAGTAAAGATTGAAAAATACCTAATCTTTTTTTTAATTGTTGTTCTTTTAATATAGCATTTTCAAGATTACTTAACTTTTCTTGATTTATTTTTTTTAATTCAGCATTTAAACTTATAAATTCATCAGATAAAAGCAAACTCAAGCCTTCATCATTGATTAAAGAAATTTTTATGTTATTAATTTCATAATCAATTTGAAAACTTTGTTTTTTCCATGCATATTCAGGAAAATACCGCTTAAAGTTATTAGGTATTATTGTTTGTAAGCTTTTCTTTGATGAAGATAATGGTTGAGAATGATTGCTATCGTAAATTTCTCTAAAAAAATACAATAACTTGCTAATAACACTTTTACCGCTCGCCTGAGAGCCAATAATAATATTAAACCTACCAACTTCAAATTCAGCTTCTTCAATACATAAAAAATTTTTAATGCTTAAATGTTCCATGTTTGAAATTTATTATTTTGAGAGGCTAAA
>WTBX01000006.1 GCA_013138855.1 Methylococcaceae bacterium | reverse complement strand
TAATCGGCAATAAATATTGGTTTGAAGAACAGCACATAGATATTAGCGAATTAGTTGATGCTGCCGATGAATATGCCGCGCAAGGCAAAACGCCTGTCTTTATGGCTCTAAACGGCCAAGCGATTGCTATCTTTGCGATTGCCGATAAACCTCGTCCACAAGCAGCCGATGCGATTAGGCAATTGCATAAATTAGGTGTGCATACCTTAATGGTCACAGGCGATATGGAAAAAACCGCTCATTATATTGCAGCGAAAGTAGGCATAGATCATGTGGTTGCTAATGCCAAACCAGAGCAGAAATTGGCAATTATTAAAGAATATCAAGAGAAGAATCAACAAATTGGCATGATAGGCGACGGTATTAATGATGCACCTGCATTAGCAGCAGCAAATGTTGGGTTTGCGATTGGGAGCGGCACAGATATTGCGATTGAATCCTCTGATTTAACCTTAGTGCATGGCGATATTAGCAAAGTCACCGAAGCGATTTCATTAAGTACCGACACCATTCGCATCATCAAGCAAAACCTGTTCTGGGCATTCGCCTATAACACTATTTCGATTCCAGTTGCCGCCTATGGAAAGTTAAACCCAATGATAGCGTCTGCGGCTATGGCGTTAAGCTCTGTATCAGTGGTCTTAAACTCATTACGATTGAATAAAAAATAGGAAACAGCATGGAACATGCAGCAATGGATCATAGTATGCACCAAATGGCGACGACAGGATTTGATTATTCGCTCGCCTTTATCGCTGGTTTTTTAGGGAGCGGTCATTGTCTGGGGATGTGCGGCGCATTAGTTTCAGGCTATTTTATGAAATTAGGCGGCGGTAAAAGTTATCTGCCTTATTTTTTATATCAAATTTCCAGAATCTTTGTTTATACCTGTGTAGGTTTCGCAGCAGCTTCTTTAGGGGTAGTATTAGTTTCTAGCGGAATCTTTGGAAAAATTCAAAGCATCTTGCAAATGTTTATCGGCTCAGTCGTCATTATTCTCGCCTTTGGTATTTTAGGCTGGATACCCTTTCAAGGCTCGATGAAATTATTGCCAATGGGGTTATGGCGAAAAGGTTATGCACAAATACATACTAAAGGGCCTTTAATTGGTTCATGTCTAGCAGGATTATTAAATGGCTTAATGCCTTGCCCCTTAACCTTTGCAATGGCCGTTCAAGCAACTTCCGCACCTACGATTTTAGAAGGCGGTGCATTAATGTTAGCTTTCGGTGCTGGCACATTACCAACCATGTTATTTGTCAGTGTCTTTTTTGGAAAACTGAGTGCCAAATTTCGTGGACTCATGCTAAAAACCGCTGCGTTAATTATGGTAGTGATGGGCTGTAACACGGTGTATATGGGCTTATCATTTTATGTAGAAGAACATTTCAAACATCGCACTTTTTTACATTATCTAAAAGAAGAAATAGATTATTTCATTGTGTTCTTAGCAGAAGTGGCAGACTACCTTACTCAAATGATGAGTAACGTGCAGGGAATGTAAATAAGTAACAATCCATAAGTCTTTTAACATTTTTATAAACCGTTAAAACGGTTGAGTTTCTGCTTTCTACATAGCCCACGGTTTAAACCGTGGGCTATGTAAGCTAATGAAATCAACCGTTTCAACGGTTTATCAGCTTTCCTATCAAATCAAATATTAGGATACTTTTGGCTACCTACTTATTCAAGTAAAAACCAACCTCAACAGTGTTTGAATCAAAAAATCATAATTCTTGATATACTAAAAGAATGCGGTATTTATTTTGCTTGAAGTTTTCAATATTTTCTTTCAGACACTCTCTAAATTCATATCGCAACTTTTCCAATGAGGAATAACGCTTATGGTTAGTTTGCTTGATACAATTATTGTTTTCCCAGTTGTTATCTATACCGTCCCTTTAGGTATTTGTTTAGTATTTTGGTTGTTTAGTCTATTAGGAATATTTGATGTTGATATTTTTGATATAGACCTAGACCTAGATACAGACGCAGAAGTCTCTGGCTTGTTAGCTACTTTTGGATTCGCTGGCGTACCTATCACCTTATCTCTCAGTATTTTATTTTTTTTCGCGTGGACGCTAGCCTTACTTGCTAGTACTTGGCTGTTACCTTTACTTAATCTAACAGGACAAGCTGTTTTATTTATTGCAGGCTGTATCGTATTAATCGTAAGTTTTATTATTGCGGTAATCTTTACAGGTAAAATTACGCGCCCTTTAAGTAAATTATTTGTGACTCACGAAGCGAAAAGCAACGCTTCACTGGTTAGTAAAACTTGCGTCATCAGCTCTTTAAAAGTAAATGAAACTTTTGGACAAGCCAAACTAGAAGATGGCGGTGCAGGGTTAATTATTTCAGTACGTGCTGATACGCCTAATAGATTAAAAAAAGGCGACACCGCGCTAATCTATGAATATGATAGTGACAAAAATCTCTATTTCATTTTAAAAGAAGACTAAGGATATATTATGGAAATTATCATCGCCGTTATTGTCATTGCTTCAATTATTATCATTGGCGCATTAATTGTATTTGCCTCCATGTATCGCAAAGTCGATCAGGGACGCGCCATGATTGTTAACACATTGCGAGCAGAGCCTAAGGTCACGTTTACAGGAAGTTTAGTGATTCCTGTTTTACATCGTGTTGAAAAAATGGAAATATCGTTAAAAACCATTGAAGTCAACCGTCGCGGAGGGGAAGGTTTAATCTGTAAAGATAATATTCGTGCTGATATTATCGTAACCTTTTTTGTTAGGGTAAATAAGACTCGCGAAGATGTATTAAAAGTTGCCCAAGCGATAGGTTGTGAACGTGCCTCAGATCAATCTACTATCGAAGAGTTATTTAGTGCTAAGTTTTCCGAAGCCTTAAAAACGGTCGGCAAGCAAATGGAATTTGAAGATTTATACCGCGAACGTAATCATTTTCGGGATGAAATTATTGCGGTGATTGGTGAAGATTTAAATGGTTATGTGTTAGAAGATGCGGCGATTGATTATTTAGAACAAACGCCAATGTCTAAATTAGATGGAAATAATATTTTAGATGCGCAAGGGATTCGCAAAATTACCGAACTCACGGCTATTCAGCATATTAAAACTAATGAGTTTGAACGTGATGAGCAAATGCAAATTAAGAAAAGAGACGTAGAAACTCAAGAAATGATTTTAGAGTTAGAGCGTCAACAAGCCGATGCCGAAGCACGTCAAAAACGTGAAATTGAATCGGTACAATCGCGTGAGGAAGCAGAAGCTGCAAAAATTAAAGCCGAAGAATATACCAAAGAAGAACAAGCGAAAATTCTTTCCGAACAAACCTTAGGGGTTGAAAACGAAAATAAACAACGGGAAATTGAAGTTGCAGGGAAAAATCGCGAACGGGCAGTTGTGATTGAAACTGAACGTGTTGAAAGAGTACGCCAGCTAGAAGTGATTGAGCGAGAAAAAGAAGTCGCTCTACAAGACATCGCTAAAGAAAAAGCCTTAGAAGTTGAGAAAAAAGAAATCGCCGAGGTGATTCGCACTCGTATTTCTGTTGAAAAACATGTTGCCGAAGAAGAAGAGAAAATTAAAGAATTGCGTCAAGTTTCAGAAGCTGATCGTAATCGTCAAACGGTAGTCATTAATGCCGAAGCCGAAGCTCAAGAAGGTTTGGTTAAAGATATTAAAGCGGCAGAAGCAGCGGAGAAAAGTGCGCAGTTTAAAGCAAAAGAAATGCTGGTTTTAGCGCAAGCTGAATTTGAAGCGGCGGATAAACAATCGCAAGCTAAAATTCGTCTTGCCGAAGGTGTTAAAGCAGAAGAGGCAGCCGCAGGTTTAGCAGAAGCGAATGTGTTGCGAGAAAAAATGGCAGCTAAAGCGCAAGGCGAAGAGGCTATTGGTTTAGCTGAGGTTAAAGTTAAGGATGCTGACGCAGCAGCGGAAGAAAAACAAGCCATGATTGATGTTAAGGTTAAAGTTGCTGAAGCAGAAGCCATAGATCGCAGAGGTAAGGCGGAAGCGGAAGCGGTACGTCAACATTTTCAAGCCGAAGCCGATGGTTTAAAAGAAAAATTTGCGGCAATGGCAAGTATGGATGAAAAAACCCGTGAACATGAGGAATTCAGGCTTAAAGTTGATACCGCTCATGCTGAAACCCTTGCTTCAATTGAAGCGAGTCGTGAAGTCGCCCATCTTAATGCACAAGTTTTATCCGAATCAGTTAAACAAGCGAAAATTGAGATAGTTGGTGGCGATGGTGAATTCTTTGAACGTTATATGAAAGCTCTTTCTGTTGGTAAATCCATAGATGGAACCATTAATAAGAGTGAATTTTTACAAACCACCTTAAAAGATCATATAGACGGTAAAGAGAATTTGATTGCTGATGTTAAAGAAATAGCGGCTAATATTGGTGCTGATGATTTTCAAAATTTATCAGTATCTGCCTTTTTGACACAATTAATGACGAAAGGAAGTTCAGCAGATAAGCAAAAACTAGCCGCATTAATTAAATCAGCAGGAAAATAATAGCGGCTCTTCTGCTTTTCACGAGAAATTCTGAATAGCCATAATAGGTATCTACTTTAAATTTCAGGGAATTGGAAACGCGACTTCTAGTCGCGCACGAGTCATACTTACTCAAACTATAGAAAGAACACACTGCGCGACTAGAAGTCGCGTTTCCGTTATTATGCTTTTCCCTGTTTTTAAAGTAGATACCATAGTAGCCAAAATTTTTGATGGAACAGGTTATCCTGATAAATTAAAAGGTGAGGATATTCCCATTGGTGCGCGAATTGTTGCCGATGCCTACTCTGCTCTAACCGCTTGGCGACCTTATCGTGGTAAATGGGATTGTCAGGCGGCATTAACTGAGATAAAAGAAGATGCTGAAAAAGGTAAGTTTGACCCGCAAGTAATCGCCGCGCTGGAATCTTTTGTAGGCTCTTCAAATGGTATGACTTTAAACAGAAATGCATAGTTAAGACATGCGCCTAAATCTTAATTATTTTATCGGGTAAAAAAAGCTGGAAACTGAAAATTTTTCCCGTATGCTATAGCAAAAAAACCGACTCAAGCAGTCGGTTTTTTTTTATCTGTATAAATAACAAAACAGCATTTATTTTAGTTTAAGAGACCTAACAGAATATGAGTAAGCATCATAACAAGTCATTACCTCCCTTACCAAAAATGGGATTAGAGGGTTTAAAAGAAAACTGGCGTAGTGATTTACCCGCTGGTTTTGCCGTATTTTTAACCGCATTACCTTTATGTTTAGCGATTGCCTTAGCCTCAGGCTTTCCACCTTCTGCGGGTATTATTACAGCCATTATTGGCGGGGTTTTAGTATCACGATTTAATGGATCTCATATAACAATTAATGGCCCTGCGGCAGGTTTAATTGTCGTGGTTTTTGCTGCGGTTCAAAGTTTAGGTGAAGGCGATGCGATGGCAGGTTATCGCTATACCTTAGCTGCGATTGTGATTGCGAGTATTTTTCAAGTACTCATGGGCTTATATAAAGTAGGACGGTTTAGCTCATTTTTCCCTACTGCGGTGGTACATGGAATGCTGACAGCCATCGGTATTATTATCATGGCAAAACAAGCGCATGTTATGTTGGGAGTAACACCTGAGGCGGGAAATATTTTTTCGACGATCGCTCAAATTCCAAGTAGTTTAATCAAACCTACCCCTGAAATTGCACTGATTGGTTTAAGTGGACTGATTGTGATGGTTTTCTGGCCGTTAATAAAATCAAAGACTTTAAAAAAAGTGCCTGCGGCTATTGTAGTGTTGTTTTTTGGAATGATTTTAGGACAGATTTTGGGCGTGCAGCACGAGCATTTACACTTAACATCTCCCGTGGTCGAACATGAACATTTAATTCCTTCACACTTTTTAGTTCAACTTCCCGATAATTTTATAGACAGCTTTTATTTCCCTGACTTCTCTAAAATATTAACCCTTGATTTTTGGGGCGCGGTAATAAGTATTTGTTTAGTGGGTAGCTTAGAAAGTATGCTGAGTACCACTGCGGTAGATAAATTAGACCCTTACAAACGTAAATCAGATTTAAACCGTGATTTAACTGCGATAGGTTTTGGTAATATTCTTGCTGGTTTTATTGGTGGTTTACCGATGATTGCTGAAATTGTACGCAGTACCACCAATCTTAAAAATGGTGCGAAAACTGGCTGGGCTAATTTTTTTCACGGTTCGATTTTATTAGTCTTCGTGTTTTTATTTCCGCATTTTATTCATAATATTCCTTTAGCCTCATTAGCCGTATTATTAGTTTATACAGGCTATCATTTAGCATCGCCAACCGCGTTTAAGAAAATATTTGAGATAGGTTTGGATCAATTTGCAGTCTTTATCATCACTATTATTAGCGTATTAGCGACTGACTTATTAATCGGGGTGACTATTGGTATTATTGCTAAATTACTGATTCATCTGTTACGCGGTGTTTGGTTTGATAATCTCTTTAGAATTCATTTTACAATTGAAGAGCCTGATTCGCGTACTATTGTCATCAAATTAGTAGGTTCAGCTTTGTTTTCAAATTCATTGCCTTTAAGAAAAGCGTTGTCTGAATTAGAAACAGGAAAAACGATTGTGTTTAATTTTTCCAATGGCTATTTAATTGACCATACGGTGATGGAATATATTCATGAGTTCAGTCATGATTACACGGCACAGGGTGGATGTTGTCATGAAGTAGGGCAAGCTTTGCAAACCTTTTCAAATCATCAATTAGCGGCACGATTGATGACTTTAGATGAGAGAAAAGTTAACGCGAATTAGAAAGCTCATAAAGGAGTGAAAAAACAGTAAGTATTCACCTCCCCCTTTGAAAAAGGGGGATTGAGGGGGATTTATTTAATAAAATCTCCCCTAACCCCTCTTTTTTTAAGAGGGGGACTGAACACTTACCACAAAAGTATTATGATTTTTTCTCTCA
>WTBX01000141.1 GCA_013138855.1 Methylococcaceae bacterium | reverse complement strand
GAACTTCGGCTGCTAACTCATCAAAGCCATTCGTATTCGCCGCAATATAATCTTTATCTTCTAAGCCTTCATCTAAAATCACATACATCAACGCATTCATTAACACCACATCCGTTCCTGGTGTAATTGGTAAATGAATGTCTGCCGCTTGTGCAAACATAGTGACCCTAGGATCAATGACGATTAACGGAAAGCCGCGCTTTTCTTGGGCTTCTTTAAATCGCCAATAAATAATCGGATGCTGTTCGGGTAAATTTGAACCCCAAGCAATTAAACAATCAGTCTCTTCAAAATCTTCATACGCACCAGGAGGGCCATCTGAGCCAAACGAACGTTTATAACCAGACACCGCCGATGCCATACATAAAGTCGTATTGCCATCATAATTATTTGTGCCAATCACTCCTCGTGCCAACTTCCCTAACGTGTAAAATCCTTCGGTAAGAATTTGTCCTGTCGAAACAATGGCAAATGAATCACGCCCATATTTATCTTGAATACGTTTAATTTCTGCCGCCATTTTATCTAGCGCAGTATCCCAGCTCGCTTCCTGATAATCTTCATGAATACGATCACGAATTAAAGGCGTTGTTCCCCGTCCTGCGGAAGTAAACATTTCATATTCAAAAATGCCTTTAACACAGAGTTTGCCGCGATTAACATCTGCACTGGCAACGCCACGCGCACTAACAGGATCACCTTCTTTATTGACACCGATTTCAATTGCACAGCCTGTGGAACAATAATTACAGGTTGAATACGACCATTTAACAATGCCTTTATCGGCAATTTTGATAGGATTTTTTTTGTTGCGACCAAATAGCATAGTGTTGTGAGTTTGAGTGATTGGACGATAATTTTAGTGTCTTTCGGAATACAAAATTTTAGCTTTTATCTTAAATAGACATCTTTCCTAAATAACACTAGAGCATAAAGCGGAATACAGTCTCGCTTTATTTAACCATGAAGTGCATGAAGGCTTTAGTCTTTGATTCTTTATGACCTTTATGGTTCATAAAATTAGGCAGCAACTAGGAAAGATGTTTAATAGCTAAAGATGCCAGAATTTGCTTAATGAACTGTTTGAAGTCATCAAGATTATTTTGAGCAATGTCATAGGTAATAGATAAATTAATATCGTCATAATTATGTACCGCAACATTTCGATAACCCACGGCACGTCTCATTTTATCAGCAATTTCAGGCGTAATAATATTGACGCGCTCTAAATTAAGAAACGCTTCTGCCATCGTTGTAGGCGGTGCTTGGTTTGTGGTTGAAATAATATGCGTCGCTATGTCAACGCTTAATTGAACGGCTCGCGTTAAGTTAAGTACAACAACATCTTGAGCATCATAATCCTTGAAAAAATCAGCCTCGTTATCAGGAAGACGATCATGAATTCTTGTTAAACACCTAAGAATAGAATCAATTTTCGTAACTACTCAGGCTATGTTTTATTGGGCTACAGAGGTATATTTTGTATGAAAATGAGATAAAACGACTCAAAATGGCATGTTTTACTTCTTTTTACATCAATAAAACCGCTACATCCCACGGATTAATAGCCTGAGTAGTTACCAATTTTTTTGTCTAATATTATTTTATCCATCAGCTAAACAACGCTCTCTTCTTTCTGCCATCATTCGCTCGATATAGGGTAAAAAATCTTGCCCTGTATTGATATTTTTAATGACTAATTCAGTATAGTGCGCTTGACTCCCTTTTAACTGTTTTCCGTATTTTATAATTTGAGAAAGTAGGGGCTGCCCTGCGTGTTTTAAATCAATCAAATCAACATCAATTAATAAAAAATCACCTATCTCCGTTATATAATCCAGTTTTTGTTTCGCACTAATACTGCGGCCTGATGTCAGTGTAATTGCTAAATCTAAATCACTTTGAATGGTTTGCGTGTCTTTTGCATAAGAGCCAAAAAGAATTGCTAATTCAATGTCATCATTATTTTGTAACCATGTTTGCAATGTTTTAACTTTTTCTAAAACTATCATACTACCACCCACTTTTGAAAATTTAACTGACAGTTTGCGCGTTAAGTACTTGGAGTGCAATAGCTTTAGCTATTATTAGGATTAGAAAAAGTTAAGTGCAAAAACGTGTTTTTGCACTCCTTTAATCAAAATTAAACCGTGATTTTCCCTTCTGCAAACATCACCGCTGTGCCACCTGTTCTAAGCGTCAACATTTCTTTACCTTTATTATCCATTTCTAAATTCAACACACTGCGGCGCGATTCTGCATCGCCTCTATCCACTGCAAAAACATGCGTACCCTTTTGAGTAATATCAAACGAACATAAATACGCGGCAAATGCGGGCATGGTTGTTCCCACAGGCGGGTCATCATGAATGCCAATATTAGGGCCTAATAAACGCACATTAAAATCGGCATCATTAAACGGTGATTTAGGCGCGAATAATAAAATTTCAGAAGCCGCCGTTTGTGGTGCAATGGATTCACTCCACGCGCTGTAACTAAATTTAGCATGGCGTACACTGTCATAACTCCATACAGGCACAATCAAATAGGGAAACCCGCATGATACTAAACGCGGACTATATTTTTTATGGTCTAATTCCGATTGCTCCAAACCTAAAAAGCTGGCGATTTCATCATCATTCGGGGTGAAGCGGTCAATACTGGAGCTGCTTTGGCGACTAAATTGAACAAAAACGGGTTTGCCATTTTCAGCGGTGACATTCGCTTCAATGTCCTCATTATTTTGTTGAAACAAAATAGAGGTAATGGTTTCGTTTAATTCAATATCCCCACACGCCCCTAAAACATAGGCGGTCGCAATAATAGGATGGCCTGCGAAGTCTTTTTCTTCTAACGGCGAAAAAATACGCATTCGACGTGTATTTCCCTCAGCTTCTGGATGACTGACAAACACGGTTTCCGAAAGGTTAAACTCCTTAGCAATGGACTGCATATTTTCATCAGTCAAACCGTCTGCATTAGGGAAAACAGCAATCTGTGCGCCACCAAAAACTTCCTTAGTGAAAATATCGGCAATATAGTAGTTATAATTCATCGTTTACTCCGTAAGACTGACTTCAATACGCCCATTTTCTATCCTAACGCCATAACTATCAACGCTAACCGACTCATCTTCAAAACATTGTCCCGTTTCAAGATTAAAATGTTGTTTATAAATCGGCGATGACACCATTGGCTCACCCTTAAGGTCACCAATTAAACCGCGCGATAACACATGTGCCTTACTAAACGGATCATAATTATTAATCGCATACACTGCATTTTCTTTAGGCATATAAAAAATAGCCACTTGGGTTTTCTCAACCAAAGCACATACACCCGAATCAGCTTGGAGGTCATCCACGCTGCCTACATCTATCCACTGCGCCATTATGCTTCCTCCACTAATTTAAAATGTTGTCGCTCTTGTTCATCCGCTGGGCGAATTTGTCCACGCTCTTCTACAAACACAATGTTTTCATCAGTTTCATCACTATTAATAAAATGACGGAAGCGTTTAAGTTTTTCTTCATTCTCAATGGTAGTTTTCCACTCACATTGATAAGTCTCAACCACATGCTGCATTTGTGATTCTAAAGATTCGCTAATATTTAATTTATCATCAATCACTACGGATTTTAAATAATCTAAGCCGCCTTCCATGTTTTCCATCCACACCGAAGTGCGTTGTAGGCGATCGGCTGTTCTTACATAGAAAATTAATACGCGATCTATATATTTAATCAGTGTTTCTTTATCCAGATCAGTGGCAAATAAATCTGCATGACGTGGTTTCATGCCGCCATTACCACAAACATAAAGATTCCAGCCGCCTTCGGTCGCAATGATACCAATGTCTTTACCTTGAGCTTCGGCACATTCGCGGGTACAGCCTGAGACTGCAAATTTAATTTTATGCGGTGCGCGTAATCCTTTGTAACGATTTTCTAGTTCTACTGCTAAACCGACACTATCATCAACCCCGAAACGACACCAAGTGCTACCGACACAGGATTTAACCGTTCTTAATGATTTACCGTAAGCGTGACCTGATTCAAAACCCGCATCAATCAATTCTTGCCAAATAGGGGGTAACTGGTCAACTCTTGCACCGAATAAATCGACTCTTTGCCCGCCTGTGACTTTGGTATAAAGATTATATTTTTTCGCAATTTGTCCAATCGCAATTAAACCTTCGGGTGAAACTTCGCCGCCTGTCATTCTAGGCACAACGGAATAAGTACCGTCTTTTTGCATATTCGCCAGAAAAGTATCATTGGTGTCTTGCTGACTTAGATGATTTTTTTCGAGAATATAATCATTCCAATAAGAGGCTAGAATTGAACCGACCGCTTGACGACAGACTTCACAGCCGCGTCCTTGTCCGTGTTTTTCCAACAATTCATCAAAGGTTTTGATTTCTTCAACCATCACCAAGTTATAGAGGTCTTGACGAGTATGGCTGAAATGTTCACAAATGCTGGTATCGACTTCGACACCCGATTTTTCTAATTCAGAATCTAAGACGGATTTTAATAAGGCCGTACAACCGCCACAACCTGTTGCTGCTTTGGTCTCATCTTTTAATCCCGCCATTGTGGTGCAGCCTGATTCAATGACACCGCAAATCTGGCCTTTAGTCACATCATGACAGGAACAAATTTGCGCAGAATCAGGTAACGCATCAACCCCTAAACCTACCGATTCATCAGAACGCGAAGGTAGAATTAATGAATCAGGATGTTCAGGTAATTCAATGCCATTTAAACAATATTGTAATAATGTGCCATAACCTGAAGCATCACCGACTAATACCGCGCCTAATAATGATTTTTTATCTTGACTGACGACTAAGCGTTTATAGATTTCATCCGAACCATTCTGATAAGTGTAAGTTAGAGCATCCTTTGTATGAGCATGAGCATCACCGATACTGGCAACATCCACGCCCATTAATTTGAGCTTGGTACTCATGTCCGCGCCAGTGAATTCAGCATCCAAGCCTTCTAGTACACCGACGACGGTACGCGCCATGCTATAACCTGGTGCGACTAAACCGAA
>WTBX01000425.1 GCA_013138855.1 Methylococcaceae bacterium | reverse complement strand
AAATAAATGTGTTTCTGGGATTAAATAAGGAATTAAATCTATATTTTTTAACATATCTTTAGGCTGTTCTTGAATATCCGTCAGTAGAACAATCACGCCTTTTTCTTTTAAAGCTAAGACCGCATCTTCAATCGCATAAATTCCCGACTGATCTATATAAGGTACTTTCGACATCCTCATAATAACCACGGTGACTTCGGGTAAAGCGCGTTGCATTGCTTGAAATGTTGAGGTGAAACCAAAAAATATAGGGCCATCAAAATGTTTAATATAGACTTGCTCGTAAACATTTTCAGGTAAATTTGCCTCGTCTGCCCAAGCCTCTTCTCGCGCAAAATCTTCCACCGAGCCAATTGCCGCTTTTGAAGTGGAAATATCGCTCATTTTCTTCATGAACCAGATAGACGCTAACACCATACCAACGCCTACTGCTTGTAATAAATCCACAAACACGGTCAAGCCTAATACCACAATCATAATGACCGAATCAGCGCGTGGTACATGCGGTATATGTTTAATGCCTTTATAATCAATAATACCAATACCGACGGTGATTAAAATACCTGCTAACACGGGTAAAGGAATAAGTTTTGCGTAAGCTCCCGCACCAAGCAGAACTACTAATAAAGCGATGCTATGAATAACACCTGAAATGCGAGTTTTACCGCCAGAGTTAATGTTAACGACAGTACGCATGGTTGCACCTGCACCAGGAATTCCACCAAACATCGCTGCGGTGATATTACCTAAACCTTGCCCAATTAACTCTTTATTACTTTTATGCTGAGTTTTAGTCATGTTATCAGCGACAATCGAAGTCAATAAGGAATCTATCGCTCCCAGTGCGGCTAAAGTAAGTGCGGGAATAATAATCAACATTGGGTGGCTTAAATCAACACCGCCTAAGCTACTTATTTGTAATTGCGGTAATCCTTCTGGAATATTGCCAATAATCCCTACTTTAAGCTCCATTATTGTTGAAATAATAGTTAATAGCACTAAAGCAACTAAGGCACTGGGAATGATTTTGGTTATTTTGGGAAATAGATAAATAATTGCAATCGTCGCGGTTGCCAAAGCCACCGAGGCAAAGTTTATTTGATCAAAAACACTAGGTAAGGCGATGAAAATATCGACTATCTTTTTAGGTGATGTCTGTCCAAAGAAAGGAAAAATCTGCAAGACAATAATAATGACCCCAATGCCGCTCATAAAGCCAGAAACAACAGGGTAGGGCATGTAGCGCACGTATTGTCCGACTTTAAATACGCCTAACAAGATTTGAAAAACGCCCGCTAACAAAAAGATAGCGATAATCGTTCCCATCGCTGCCGTTAAGTTACCGTGAGCTTCTATCGCACTAGCGATAACAACTGTGGATACGACAGTCATCGGCCCTGTAGGCCCACTAATTTGTGTGGGGGTGCCACCAAACCATGCGGCAATCATACCGATAGCGATTGCGCCATAAAGCCCCGCAATCGCGCCCATGCCTGATTGCAATCCGAAGGCTAAAGCTAGTGGTAACGCGACGACTCCCGCCGTAAGTCCGCCAAAAAAATCACCACGAAGGTTAGATGTATCTATAGACATTCATTTACTCTCTTAAATCTAAGGGAAAACCGCTCCCAGTACAGATGGTCAGCTATATTATAAATGTCTTTGTAAGATTATACTTAAGATTAAAGCCAAGAAATCTTAAATATCAAGGTAAAGCTCAAATTTAGGAATGCGATGTTAATAGCTTCCGAAACTATATCGCTGAAAACCAAACTTTTTGGTACCTCTTTTTTAAATTTTAGAGTGCTGGAGACGCGACTTTTAGTCACGCACGAGTCATAATTACTCAAACGGTAGAAAGAACACACTCTGCGCGACCAAAAGTCGTGTTGCCGTTTATACTTTTTAAAGTAAATACAAACAAAACTATGTTTCAACGTTTTTTACTCCGCCAATATTACAAAATTTATCGTCTTGATAACTGGACACGTCGCCATTTTACTTTTAGCGGCCATCTCGTTGTCATCGTCATGTTTGCGGCAATGATATTTGGTGTTGATACCAAGCATAGCAACACTTATCAGCTCTTTGTTTTTTTGCTTATTTTATTATCATTAGCGATTATAAATAGCTTTTTTAATCGTCTTAAGGTTTCTATTAAACGGCAGTTGCCACGTTACGGAACGGTTGCCGAACCTTTAACGTATAGCGTTACCTTAAAAAATAAAACCAATAAATATTATGACAAGCTCACCTTAATCGAACGTTTACAAGATGATTTTCCCGAAGCTCATCAACTCCATGACTTTTATCAGCAGAAAGGTATTATTAACTTTAGAAAGTGGCGTAAATTCTTAAGTTATCAACGTGGTGGAGTAATAGACGAAACGCCTTTAGCTACCTTGACTCATAAACCCTTGCAAATAAACGTTAGTTTTACACCAATTAGACGCGGCAAGATGACCTTAGATAATAGTTATCTAGCAAAACCTGATATTTTAGGTTTATTTAGAAAACTTATTTTATTAGACGATAAGCAAAGTTTAATTGTTTTACCTCAACGTTACCCGATTAAGCCCTTAAAGTTAGCAGGAAAACGTAAATATCAAGCGGGCGGGGTGTCATTGGCAAATTCAGTCGGAGATTCATCTGAATTTATGTCACTGCGCGATTATCAGCAAGGCGATGCGTTAAATACTATTCATTGGAAAAGCTATGCGAAACACGGCAAATTAATTGTTAAGGAATATCAAGATGAATATTTTGTACGCAGGGCTTTGTTATTAGATACTTTTGTCGGTAATAAAGACAGAGAACAGTTTGAGGCCGCTGTTTCTGTTGCCGCCTCGATTGCGATAACAGAACGTCAAAATGAAGCGTTATTAGACTTAATGTTTGTCGGGCTTGAGACTTATCGCTTTACAACAGGACGTGGTGTTGACCATTTACCTCATTTACAAGAAATTTTAGCGTCGGTTCAAGCAAGTTCTGAGTCCGCCTTTGAAAAATTACAAAAAGCCGTGCTTACTAATTCTGGGTGTTGCAGTAGTTTTGTCTGCGTGTTGATGCACTGGGATGAACCTCGTCAAAATTTAATTAAACAATTATTGGGCAATGATTTACCTGTTGCGGTATTTTTATTGGATGATGGCACCTTGAATTTAGAGCAATGTGAATATAAACCTGAACATTTTTATTTGCTTAATTATCATCATCTCGCTGCTGATTTGGCAGCAATATAAATCTTATTTCGATGAAAGCTGGCATAATATCAGCTCTAGGGAAGGCGAATTTAGTAACTTCCAAAACTTATATATCGTTAACTTAGTAAAATTTATAAACCATGAAGCGCATCGTTATTGTGTTTTATTCCTACGCAGTAATAACCGTTAGTTTTTTATAAAAATAAATGTTTAATTATTTATTCCAGCAAGCTAAACAACCTCAAAGTTTTAAACACTCTACCGCTAATGATAATGTCCTCGAAAAACGCTATCAGGAATTAGTCGTTAAGCGACATATTGAAAGCGATTCGGCACAAGTTGAAGTTTTGGGGCATTTGCAACAATTATTAAGCCACATTAGCGATCAAGTCTCATCTCCTCAGAATAAACCGTCCATTCTGCAAAAAATTCTTTATCAATCAGACCTTCAAAATAAAAGTCTCTATATTTTTGGTGATGTAGGCCGTGGAAAGTCGATGTTGATGGAAGTATTTTTTGAAGCGTGTCCGATAAGTCAAAAACGGCGCGTTCATTTTCATAATTTTATGCTAGAAGTGCATGAGTTTGTTCATCATTGGCGTAAAAAACATGACACAGACCCATTAGCCGCTTTTGCAAAACATTTACGCACATCAACATGGCTTTTATGTTTTGATGAATTTAATGTCACCGATATTGCCGACGCGATGATTTTAACGCGCTTGTTCGATCATTTGTTTGCACAGGGTTTGGTCTTTGTGGCGACTTCAAATTATCATCCCGATAATTTATATCAAGGTGGTTTGCAGCGTTCTTTATTTTTACCGTTTATTAAGCGTCTAAAACAGGCGGCAGAAATTTTGGAATTAGTGGCTAAAGAAGATTATCGTTTTGCGCATTTTAAAGCCTTGAATCGCACTTTTTATATTGGAGCAGGCATCAAAGCAAGCGCATTTTTATCTGACAGTTTTGCAGATTTAACCAATGATGCGGCAACTGAACCCTGTACTCTGCAAGTACAACGGCGCGAAGTTTATTTTAAAGCGGCACATGGCGATATTTTATATAGCTCTTTTGAAGAGCTTTGTAATCGTGCTTTAGGTTCGGCGGATTATATTGAAATATCAGAGGTGTTTAATACGGTGTTTATTGCGGATATTCCGCAGCTATCTATTGAATGCCGCGATCAAGCGCGGCGTTTTGTCACCTTAATAGATGCTTTGTATGAAGGCAATGTAAAGTTAATTTGTACGGCGGCAGTCCCAGTAGGTTCGCTTTATATAGACGATGGTGTGTTTGAGTTTAAACGGACTAAATCGCGCTTAATGGAAATGCAATCAACAGAATATATGCAAAGGCGACAATCCTTATCAATTGATAGTTAACAATTAATAATTATTAGTTATCAATTATAAACAGTTATACTGTGCGGTTTTTTGTATTAATGAGAGCAACTATGAGACCTAGCGGACGCACGCCTGAGCAATTAAGAGAGATTAACTTTACCTGTAATTTTACTAAGCACGCAGAAGGCTCGGTATTAGTTGAATATGGCGACACGCGTGTTTTATGTACGGCGAGTGTAGAGCGTAGAGTTCCTCGTTTTTTAAAAGGTAAGGGCGAAGGTTGGGTGACGGCTGAATATGGGATGTTGCCACGTTCGACTCACGAGCGTATGGGCAGAGAAGCAAGCCGTGGCAAGCAAGGTGGACGTACTTTAGAAATTCAACGCTTAATCGGTCGTTCTCTAAGAGCGGCTATCGACCTTAAAGCGTTGGGTGAAAATACGATAACGATTGATTGTGATGTGCTTCAAGCTGACGGTGGAACACGTACCGCATCAATTACGGGAGGCTTTGTTGCTTTATCATTAGCCATCAACAAAATGTTGGCTAATAAAGTGATTAAGAAAAACCCTTTGCACGGTCAAATTGCGTCAGTTTCAGTTGGAATCTATAACGGTGTACCTGTGTTAGATTTGGATTATGCCGAGGATAGTAATGCTGAAACCGATATGAATGTGGTGATGAATGATGCCGAAGCTTATATTGAAATTCAAGGAACGGCTGAAGGTCATGCATTCAGAAAAGATGAATTAAATGCAATGCTGGAATTAGCGGCGAGTGGAATTAAAGAATTATTAGAAAAGCAGCAACAGGCTTTGGAGGCAAATTAATCATGTTAGCAAGCCATCAACAAATCGTTCTTGCCAGTGGTAATCAAGGAAAAATCAAGGAATTTCAGGCAATGCTTGCCGATTTTTCTATTGTTCCACAGGGTGAATTTAATATTGACGAAGTTGAAGAAACTGGCTGTACTTTTGTTGAAAATGCACTTTTAAAAGCAAGAAATGCCGCTTTACATAGTCAATTACCCGCCATTGCCGATGATTCTGGCTTAGTCGTTGATGCTTTAGGCGGTGCGCCTGGGGTTATTTCTGCGCGTTATGCAGGCGAAAATGCCAGTGATGAAGATAATCTTTTAAAATTATTGGATGCTATTAGTGCGGTAGCAGAAGAACAACGCAGCGCACGTTTTATTTGTGTACTGGTTTTTGTAGAACACGCTAATGATCCTTGTCCCGTAATAGCTCAAGGCGTATGGGAAGGTCGCATTGTATCAGAGCCTAAGGGTGAAAATGGCTTCGGCTATGACCCTGTGTTTTGGGTTGAGAAGTATAACTGTACCTCAGCACAATTAAGTGGCGAATTAAAGAACGCGCTTAGTCACAGAGGGAAGGCATTAAGACAGCTAACACAGCAGTTAGCAAAAAAGGCGGGATAAAACAGAAGAGTAAAAATCAGGACACCCGAAAGAGTGTCCTGATAAAACCGAAATCGTTAAACGATTAAAGGTGAGCTTTTAAAGCAGTATATTTTTTAGAAGCTTCTTCTAATTGTTGCTTAGCGTCATCTAACTTGCCTTTTTTAGCCAAACCACGCGCTTTGCTTAGTTCAGAGTTTGCACGTTGACGACCAATATCAACTTTATCATTAGCATTGATTTCTTTGTTTAAGTCTCTTGCATGTTTAATCATCGCAGCAACTTCCATGTTATCTGTACCTGCGGCAATCGCATCTAAAGCAACTTGGATTTGAGTAACTACATTATCAATAGCAACTGCTGGCTCAAATGTAATTCTTCCTGCGTCTGTCTCAGCATGAGCTACAGAAGTGATACCAACTGAAGAAGCAGCAATAAAAAGACCTAAAGCAATATTTTTTAAAAGTTTCATTAATTAAGAACCCTCATGTGTTGTTTATGTGATTATGGGATACACAAATTATTACCTATGTATCAAGATTCATTCTATCATAAAAAAACTAACACAAAAAAAGACAATTTAAGCTATTTGCCAAAGAAATACATGACAAGAAAAAATTATTTATATCTGAGTCAAGAACTTTTAAAAAAAATAACTTATTTTCAGCTTATGTTCAGTTTAATCTTAATTTACAGATACAAGCCAAATAAATAGGAGGTTCTTCTACGATCTTGTGAGTGCATTTTAACGGTTCATGTAGAACATTCTCATATTATTAGGAATAGAAGTTTGTCGACAGAGAGAGAAATGCTTTAAAAATAAAAATCAGGACACTTGAAAGTGTCCTGACAAATGAAACGCGTCTTAATGAATTATAGTTTAGCCTCTAATGTACTAAACATTTGAAGAGCTTTTTCTAAATGTTCTTTAGCTGTATCAAAATCGCCGTCATCGTCACCAATCTTTTTAAGTACTTTGCGTGCAGCATTTAAAGATTTGATAGCTTTTGATTTATCTTTATCAACATTAACTGAATTGATTTGGCTAGCCCATTTCTTTGCACCTAGAATAATAGAACGAACTGTTTTATTATCTTTACCCGCAATAATGGCATCTTGAGCTTCTTTTATTTTAATTTCTACTTGCTGAATTGAATGCGCTGGCGTATATGAATCACCACTCACTGCAAAAACAGTCGAGACAGAAGAAACGGAAAGAAAAAGGGCTAAAGTGGCAATTTTTAAAAGTTTCATTAATACAAATTCCTCATGAGTTATTTATGTGAATATTGAATATATAAGCGATAGCCTATGTATTCGTCGTTAATTTTATCATAAAAAAAAACAATTTAAGCTATTTGCTAAAGAAACTTAGGCTTAGAAAAATTTATTTATAATTATGTCAAGAATATTTTAAAAAAAATATTTATTTTCAGCTTCTGTTCAGCTTTAGACAAAGAGACATAAAATAAAAGAGATATTCTTTGTCTGATTCTCACGCATTTGCATGAAAATCAGAGAATATTAAAGGAAAGGTTAATTATTTTTTAGAGGATTTATTAGAAATTTTACGGCGATAATTTAATCTTTCTGCCGCATCAAGCGTTAATAATTTCATAAAATTATTAGCTTCACTGTCACTTCCTGTTGGTGTGCCATTTGTTGCTCCAAATACATTGGTTGGAACGGCGCGTTTTGCATAGGCTTGCGCCCAGATGGTTTGAATTTTAATTTCAGCATCAAGTTTTTGTGCAAGCGCATCATCCGCCTCTAAGATAACTCTTTTTTGATAAGCTTCTGCTTCTGCTAAAGTTTGTTTAGTTTCAGCATCAATTCGTGCTTTTTCCAAATTAATTTGCGCGGTCTCTTTGCCGATTATCGCTTGCTCTTTAAGTTTCAAAGCATGAGTAATCGCCAATTGTTTTTCCGTTTGCGCTTCGGTGGTACGTTGAATTTGAGTCACTTTAGCTTGCGCTTGTCTTTCGGCAACTTCTCGCTCTCCTCTGGCAATCGCTAATAGTCGCTGTTCTACCTCTTGGATTCGCTGCTCTCTGGCAATCGCTCTATCAGCAGAGGCTTTTTGTTTTAGTTGCATTCGCTCAACAAATTTTCGATTAGGGACTAAATCCGTGACTCGCGCATCAACTACGGTGACTCCGTAATCACCAAATTTTTGTTCTTTTCGTCTTGGAATGCCGTTTTCATCAAGCATTTTTTCAACCACATAAACCATTTTAGTCTCATCACCGTATTCCTGTTGCTCTTTACCTAAAGCAACATTTGCCGAGCCTTTAGTGCGTACTTTACTCGCAATTATCCTTTCTTCACGTTTAACAATCAGTAAACCGTTTATAATTTGGCTTTCAAATTCGTTATTAAATTCAGTACGCCCACCCGAATAATATTCTTCTGCGGTCATCAACGAACCTGTTGCATGTAAGGTTTCTTTAAACGCGGGAATCAGGGCGGTTCTTAATAAATTGGCAGGCGTACGATATTCATGTGCCATTTTTAAAAAGGCCTCTCGATCAGTCGGCATTGAAAAACGAACCGTAGCTTCAATATTAGCATCAACCTGATCTAAAAAAATAATATTCAACGGAGGCAATACCGCACTCGCCGAGGAAGTATCTTCTTCGGCATCAATGGCATCTTTAACCCCTTGAGTAACCTTTTGACCTAAAATATTTTTTTGTTGTAAAGAGCTAGCCTGTACGGTCATGGCGCGTTTCCATGAATTATAACGCCCAAATAAATAGCTGTTATAACCCACATCGCTAATTACTTTTTCCTCTCCTGTTATCGTTCTAACATGATAGACATAACCTGGTTCGGCATAAAAAAAGACTTTATTAAAAATACCGCCAACAATCATCACCCCTGCTAATACACTGAGCAGTGGCACAGCAAAAACGGGGACTCTAGGGTTATTAACAAGCTTAATGCCAACGATACCAATAATGGCTAAAAAGCCAATAATTAACGCGAATGTATCCATAATAAAATCCTCTTTATCTAAGCGTTTAAAATCTATCGAATGATAAAGTCATGCTATCAGGTACATTGAGGATTGCCAAACAAAAAGAATTTAGTGTTAAATAGTTCACCTCTTATTTTTTGATTAGATTGAGAACTATGGAGCTTATTCATGTTATAGATATAAAAAATGGCATTGCAGTTCATGCAAAATTAGGACAGCGTGAACACTATTTACCGATTCAGTCGGCTTTATGCCCATCCCATAAAGTCGCGAGTGTTATTGATTGTTTTTTAGAGCTTGCTGATTTTAAAATTATGTATTTAGCTGATTTAAATGCGATTACTAATGATGGTGATAATCAGGCTTTAATCAAAGCTCTGTTACAGGATTATCCTAAAATAAATTTTTGGGTAGACAGTGGTTTTCAAGCAAAACCTTCTGCATTATTGGCTTTTGAGAATTATCGTCCTATCTTAGGTAGCGAGTGCTATTCCGATAAAGAAGTAGAATGTTTAAAATTATTTGAGAAAAATTTTATTTTATCGTTAGATTTTTCTGCCCAAGGATTGCCTTTAGGCTCAGAAAAGTTATTCCATGAACAGCAATGGTGGACACAGCAAATTATTTTAATGACGCTGGCGCGAGTGGGGAGTAATTTAGGTGTGGATCTGGAGAAACTGACTTATTATCAGTCTTTAAATTCTAAGGTAGAATTTATTGCCTCGGGTGGAGTTCGATCTATTGAAGATGCGAAATTATTACAAGAACTAGGCGTAAAAAAGGCTTTATGCGCGAGTGCTTTACATAATAAAGCGATTACCGCAGAGGATATTAAAAAGCTTCAGGCAAAAAAATACCCCGACTAAGCGGGGTATTTCTTAAGCTCTTACCAACGTTTGTTATACGTTGTTAGCAGCGAAAGGATGTTTCGCTTCTGATTTTTGAGCAACAACTTCAGCCGCTGTAGGAGTACCTGCAACAGCATGTTTGATAGATGCTTTAACAGCATCATAGTTGTTTTTCTCAATAGCTGCGTCGTCTTCTGCCATCCAGTGAATGAAAACACCAACAGAGATGAATAAATCATCAGCTTCGTCAGCTGGGATTGTTCCATCTTCAACACAATCAGCAACAGCCATTGCAACACCACGTTGAGCAGGGCCAAACATTTGAACTGCTTGCTTAGAACCTTTGATTGTTACTTTGTTGAACATAACAGTTGCAGGCTTAACCATAAGGTTAGGAGCAACAACAGCTAAAAGACTAGAAAAACCGTCTTTGTTGTTTGTTAAGCAGTT
>WTBX01000204.1 GCA_013138855.1 Methylococcaceae bacterium | reverse complement strand
GTCTGGCAGAAATTAAACCGTCTAGTCGTCAAAATCCATTTATTCGTTTTGAGCAAACAAAAAAATTGCATAGACTTGCTTTAGAATTAGAAGGCTTGAGCAAAGGCTATGATAAACAATTATTTGAAAACTTTAATTTAATGGTTGAAGTCGGTGAACGTGTTGCAGTGATTGGGCAAAATGGTGTCGGTAAAAGCACCTTATTAAAATGTTTGGCGGGTGATATTAAAGCCGATGCGGGTGCAGTTAAATGGTCTGAAAATTCAGATATTGGCTATTGTGCGCAAGACCATGCTGATGATTTTGCAGAAGAGATGGAGTTGTTTGCATGGATGGAACAGTGGGGAACGCCTAGTGATGATGACCAAGTGATTCGTGGAACGCTTGGACGTTTATTATTTACTCAGGATGATATTTATAAAAAAGTCAGTGTATTGTCGGGTGGCGAAAAAGGTCGGATGATTTTTGGTAAGTTGATGTTGCAACGTTCTAATATTATGTTGTTAGATGAGCCGACGAATCACTTGGATATGGAGTCTATTGAGTCCTTGAATTTGGCGTTGGAAAATTATGAGGGAACGTTGATTTTTGTGAGTCATGACCGTGAATTTGTATCTTCATTAGCTACGCGAATTATTGAGATTACTGAGACTGGGATTGTTGATTTTCGTGGTACTTATGATGAGTACTTGGCTAGTCAAACGGGTTAACTGTTAAAGTTTTCGTACATTCGGAATCGCGACTTTAGTCGCGAAAAGCTTTAAAAATACTCTTGAGGTGAATTTAAACAACGGTGTGTCATTGCTGGCTTTCCGCGACTAAAGTCGCGGTTCCAAGTCAGTAGTAATTACTAGATTGCGAGAAAGCTAAGCTTTAAATGATACTGCTCTAAACTTCATGCTCTTCATGTGCTTCATGGTTAAAAAATAATTTTCCAAGTTAATTCCGTTTCATTCCTAAGCTATTCATTAGCATTAGATTAAGTTTGGAGTCGGTTTTTCTTGTTTTATTATTTAAAACATCATCCAGCTAATTGCGTTAAAATTAACAATTCATTTATTCAAAAGTAATAAAGACAAGCCTCTACTTTAAATATCAGAGTATTGGAGACGCGACTTTTAGTCGCGCACGAGTGGAATCGCGACTAAAGTCGCGGTTTCAACGTAATACTAGCTTAATTTAAAAATCTAATCGTACAGGTCGAAATATTGCTATTTCATAAAATTCTCAATTAAAAAAACTTATATGAAAAAACTTAAATGTGCAGTGATAGGTACAGGTTATCTTGGAAAATTTCACGCAGAAAAATACGCAGGATTAGATGATTGTGAATTAGTCGCAGTTGTTGATACTAATGAAGAGGTCGCTAACGAAATTGCTCAAAAACATGGAGCAAAAGCCTTAACCGATTATGAATCCTTATTAGGTCAAGTCGATGCAGTCAGTATTGTAGTTCCCACCAGTTTGCACCATAAAGTTTCTAAAGACTTTTTAAAGGCGGGAGCGCATGTTTTAGTTGAAAAACCTATTACGGTGACGGTTGCAGAAGCGGAAGAACTGATTGCGATAGCAAATGAAAAAAAACTAATTCTTCAAGTCGGACATTTAGAGCGTTTTAATCCAGCAATTTTGGGTTTAGATGAAACTGAAAGCAAACCACTTTTTATTGAATCACACCGCTTATCTCCGTTTAATCCTCGCGCTAATGATGTCAGCGTGGTATTAGATTTAATGATTCACGATATAGATATTATTTTGGCCTTAGTCGATAGCGAAGTGGAGCGCATAGATGCCAGTGGCACAGCGGTTTTAACTCAGGGAACAGATATAGCCAATGCGCGTTTAACCTTTAAAAATGGTTGTGTTGCGAATGTCACCGCGAGTCGCATTAGTATGAAAATGGAACGTAAAATGCGGATGTTTAGACCTTGTTCTTATATTTCAGTCGATTTTCAAAATAAAGTACTAACTAAACACCGCACGGGTGAAAAAGAAATGTTTCCAGGTATTCCAGAAATAGAAACAGAAGAATCTGTTTTTGAGGGGGGCGATGCTTTATTAGAAGAAATCAAACATTTTGTAAGCTGTATTCAAACAGGTCAAAATCCAATTGTTTCAGGTGAGGCGGGAAAACGCGCTTTAGAAACAGCGATTAAAATTACTGATTTATTATCTGACGGATAGTTATTAAATCTTCGCTTACACCAAAACCTCGGAGGTCTTAAAGACCTCCGAGGTTTGAAGCTATTCACTCATTAAACTATACAAAGGCATTAAAACACATGATACCGATGGTAAACCTCAAGGCGCAATACGCTGAGATTAAAGACGAAATTGAGCAAGGACTTTCTGAAACCATAGCAAATTGCTCTTTTATTTTAGGGCCTAATGTACAAGCCTTTGAAAAAGAAGCGGCTGATTATCTAGGTGTAAAACACGCTATAGGCGTTGCTTCTGGCACAGACGCGCTGCATTTAGCTTTATTGGCCGCAGGAATTGGTGAAGGTGATGAAGTCATCACCACTGCCTTTACTTTTATTGCGACTGCTGAAGCCATTAAGTATGTCGGTGCAAAACCTGTTTTTGTCGATATAGATCCTAAGAGCTTTAATATCCACGTGAAAGAAATTGAAAAAGCAATCACCGATAAAACCGCAGCGATTATGCCTGTGCATTTATTCGGTCAACCTGCTGATTTGACCGCGATGAAAGAACTTTGTGATAAACATAATCTCAAATTAATTGAAGATTGTGCGCAATCGTTTGGTGCGACGTTTGAAGGTAAACAAACAGGTTCTATTGGCGATGCCGCAGGTTATAGTTTTTTTCCGAGTAAAAATCTAGGCGCATTTGGTGATGG
>WTBX01000018.1 GCA_013138855.1 Methylococcaceae bacterium | reverse complement strand
GTTGCTATTTGTCTTGCAAAAAAAGAAATATCTTGATTAGTGATAGGTTTAGGGGCAGAGGGGAATAAATCTTTAGGTTTCTTTTTTAATTTAAGAACCCTAATTCCCATACTACGCAATTCAGTACGCGCTGCGGCTTCACTTAAAGCACTAATTTCACCTTTACTTGGACCGCCTTTTTTATCTTTACCACTATAGACAAAATCAATCCGCTCTTCTACGTCTGCCATAATATTATTCCTCAGTGACTCGGTCTATTTCTTCTATAGTAGTGATTCCTTGCATAACCTTTAACATTCCTGATGTTCTTAAATCGTTAACACCTTCTTTTTTGGCAAGGTCAGCAAGTTCCATCGCATTACCGCCCGCAAGAATAAGAGCTTTAATTTTTTCAGTCATCGGCATGACTTGATACATGCCGACCCTACCTTTGTAACCTCCTGTACATGCATCACAGCCAACGGCTTGATAGATAGGGTGTTCTTCTAATTCTTCTTCGGTAAATCCATAATCCAGTAATAGACCTTCTGGGTATTCGTTGACCTTTTTACAGTTTTGACATAGACGACGAGCAAGTCGCTGTGCCATGACTAAATTGACCGCAGCAACAATATTAAAAGGTTCAATGCCCATTTGCATTAAACGGTTAATGGTTTGTGGAGCATCGTTAGTATGTAAGGTAGAAAGTACCATGTGACCTGTTTGTGCGGCTTTAATACCAATACTACCTGTTTCGAAATCTCGAATCTCCCCGATCATAATGACATCAGGATCTTGACGTAAGAATGATTTAAGAGCCGCCGCAAAGGTTAAACCCGCTTTAGGGTTCACGTTAACCTGATTAATACCTTCTACGGTAATCTCCACAGGATCTTCTGCGGTAGAAATATTACGGTCGATGGTATTGATAATATTAAGCCCTGTATAAAGCGATACGGTTTTACCACTCCCTGTAGGCCCTGTAACTAATACCATGCCATAAGGTCTATTAATGGCATTAATAAATAATTCTTGTTGTGCAGGTTCAAACCCTAATTTTTCAACCCCTATTTCGGCACTGGTGGGATCTAAAATCCGCATTACAATTTTTTCACCAAATAAAGTAGGACAACTACTTACCCGAAAATCAATCGCTTTGGTTTTAGAGAGTTTAAGTTTAATCCGTCCATCTTGTGGTACTCGTCTTTCCGCAATATCCAGTTTGGACATCACTTTAATTCTGGAAACGAGTCGATTAGCAATGCTCATGGGAGGACGAGCATATTCGTATAACATGCCATCCCCCCGAAAACGAATCCGAAAAATCTTTTCGTAAGGTTCAAAATGTAAATCTGATACCCCTTTTTTAATCGCATCTAATAAGACTTTATTGACAAATTTAACGACAGGAGCTTCGTCTGCTTCAGCGCCTGGAACAATCGCACCGCCTGCTGTTTCATCTTCATCAGCAACTTCCAGATTAGCTAGATCGTCATCCAAATCATCCATGCTGGTATCAGCCGCTTCTAATGCTTTTTCAATGGCTTTAGTCAGCTTATCTTCTTCAACCAATATCGCCTCAGTATTAAGACGTGTATTAAATTTTATTTCATCTAAAGCAGTAGGATTAGCAGGGTCTGAGGTTGCAACAAATAACTTATTTCCGCGTTTATAAAGTGGCAACACATGATGTTGTTCAATGAGTTTTTCATTGACCAAATCTAATGGAATCGCTGTCAAATCAATGGCATTTAAATCTAAAAGAGGCAGTCCAAATTCAAGTGAAGCTAGAGACGCGACGGCTCCTGCATTCACTAGCTTTTTTGCAACCAAATAACTTATCAATGACACCTTATCTCTTTGCGCATCCTCTAGGTGTTTACGCGCATCTACTTCGTTTAGAAGTCCATCTTGAACGAGACATTTTGTTAAACCGCTGAGCGGTAAGGTTGGTTTTGTTGCAGTAGCCATAAACTTATACTTTTAAATGGAATATACGTTAAATATAAATGAAAGAGTTGTTTTATACCAGTGATTAAGCCTCAGAGCAGCCTTCTATTTTCGGTTATTTAGCTTTTATTGTATGTTCTCACTTACATTAAAGAGCTTTAATTTTATCAAGCTGCTCTTTAAGGTTCTTTAATGATGACTCTAAAGCAACAAGTTTAGCCTTTTCTTTATCAACCACATCGGCGGGTGCTTTATCCATAAACTTAGGGTTGTTAAGCTTACCGACTATTCTAGGCATGTCTTTGTTGATTTTTTGTATCTCTTTATCTAAACGCGCTAACTCGGCTTCTTTATCTATTAAACCTGCTAATGGAATCAATATCTTCATTTCATCCACTAAAGCAATGGCTGATTCAGGCGCACTATCTTCTGAACTCAACCAAGTAATTGACTCTAAACGTCCTAGTTTTTTCAAATAAGCCATATTATTTTTTAAAAACGCTTTATCTTGGACAGAACCATTTTCAATTAATATAGGCAATGGTTTTGCGGGTGCGATATTCATTTCACCACGAATTCTGCGAATGCCAAGAATAAAGGCCATTAGCCAGTTAGTTTGTGCAATCGCATCCTGATTAATTTGGCTTTCATCGGCTTTAGGATAAGGCTGTAACATAATGGTTTCAGCATCAATACCAGCTAATGGTGCAACGCGCTGCCATATTTCTTCGGTAATAAACGGCATAATGGGGTGAGCTAAACGTAAAATAGTTTCCAATACCGTTAATAAGGTTTTACGAGTGCCGCGTTGTATTGCTGGATTTTCAGATTGCAGGGAAATTTTACTTAACTCTAAATACCAATCGCAATATTCATTCCAAATAAACTCATACAAAGTTTGTGCCGCTAAATCAAAGCGATAACTTTCTATTGCGCCAGAAGTTGTTGTCGTCACTTGGTTTAAACGTGACATGATCCAGTAATCGACTTGAGTATATTCACAATCACCTGATAAACCATCATCGCGGCCTTCGGTATTCATCAGCACATAACGCGCAGCATTCCAAAGTTTATTACAGAAATTACGATAGCCTTCGGTACGTGCTAAGTCAAAGCGTATATCACGGCCTGTTGATGCCATTGACGCAAAAGTAAAGCGCAGAGCATCGGTTCCAAACGCAGGAATACCCTCTGGAAATTGTTTACGTGTTGATTGTTCAATTTTTTTAGCTAAATGCGGTTGCATCATGCCCGCAGTACGTTTTTTAACCAGAGCTTCTAATTCAATGCCATCAATTAAATCAATCGGGTCTAAAACATTACCTTTGGTTTTAGACATTTTTTGTCCTTCACCATCACGCACCAAACCGTGAATATAGACTTCTTTGAAGGGGACATCACCTTGAAATTTTAAGCCCATCATAATCATTCTAGCCACCCAGAAGAAAATAATGTCAAAGCCTGTCACTAACACGCTGCTAGGATAATGTTTCGCCAATTCAGGGGTTTGTTCTGGCCAACCTAAAGTTGAAAAAGGCCATAAAGCAGATGAAAACCATGTATCAAGTACATCTTCATCTTGTTTTAAAGGATAGTCTGCGGCTAAGCCATGTTTTTCACGAATTTCTGCCTCAGATTTACCGACATAGACATTCCCTTCCTCATCATACCAAGCAGGGATTCGATGCCCCCACCAAATTTGTCTTGAAATACACCAATCTTGAATATTTCGCATCCATTCAAAATAAGTATTTTTCCAGTTATCGGGGACAAATTTAATATCTCCGTCTTCAACGGCTTTAATCGCAGGTTTTGCTAAAGGTTCGACTCGTACATACCATTGATCGGTTAATAATGGTTCAATTATGCTACCCGAACGATCACCGCGAGGAACCATTAACTTATGGTCATCAACTCTTTCCAGTAGATTCAAAGCCTTCAAATCATCGACAATTTGTTTACGTGCATCAAATCTGTCCATATCGCGATACAGCAAAGGAATTAGATTATGTTCGTCTTCTTCATTATTACGAATAGTCGCGTCAGGCGTAAAAATATTAATCAAGCCACCATGGGGTAATGATGAAATCGCATTACTATCACGGTGACGTTGCCAGACTTCATAATCATTAAAATCATGAGCTGGCGTAATTTTAACGCAACCTGTTCCAAATTCTGGATCTACATATTCATCGGCAATGATTGGGATTCGACGATCGGTAAGCGGAATTTCAACAAATTCACCGATTAAATGTTTATAGCGTTCATCACTGGGATGAATTGCCACCGCTGCATCGCCAAGCATGGTTTCAGGGCGCGTTGTTGCAACAATTAAGTTACCTTTACCATTTGAAAGTGGATAACGCATATGCCACATCGAACCATTTTCTTCTTCTGATAAAACTTCTAAATCAGAAACAGCAGTATGGAGAACAGGATCCCAATTTACCAATCGCTTACCACGATAAATTAAGCCTTCTTCATGTAAACGAATAAATACTTCTTGAACTGCATCGGACATGCCTTCGTCCATTGTAAAACGTTCACGTTCCCAATCCAAAGATGACCCCATGCGGCGTAATTGTTTAGTAATCGTGCCGCCAGAATGTTCTTTCCATTCCCAAACTTTTTTAATGAAAGCATCGCGGCCTAAATCATGACGCGTAAAGCCTTTACTATTAATAATACGCTCAACCACCATTTGCGTAGCAATCCCTGCATGGTCGGTTCCTGCTTGCCATAAAGTACTACGCCCTTGCATACGATGATAACGCGTCAACGCATCCATAATCATATCTTGAAACGCATGACCCATATGCAGGCTACCCGTCACATTTGGGGGGGGGATCATAATGCAAAAAGAATCTCCTTC
>WTBX01000373.1 GCA_013138855.1 Methylococcaceae bacterium | reverse complement strand
ATATCACCATGAAGAGCATGAAGCCTTACCTTCAAGGCCTTCAAGGCCTTCATGCTCTTCATGCTCTTCATGGTTTAAAAATGTTGTTTGATGACTGTCCCTTCTTAAGTTGGTAGCCAAAAAGTTAAGCTTTACCTTTTGTTAAAACTTTAATTGAAACAGGTGGAATTTTTAAGGTTTTTCCCACTTTAATTTCTTTAATTTGTTTTTTCTTTAAGTTATTAACTTTAAGTAAATTTTTAATCGTTGTTTTATGCTTTTTGGCAATTGCTTTTAAATCTTCGCCTTCTGCAACCTTATGCTTAACCCAGTTAACACGCTTGCTTTTTGGTAATTTTGCTAATTTACGTTTAAAAGCTTTAACTTTATCGGCTTTAACCAATAAGCGATGAGGTCCATTAGGGGCTGTAATTACACGGTTAAAGGCTGGGTTTAAGACAAAAAAATCATTAAACTTCATTCCTGCCATAATTGCTGCTTTTTTTAAATCTATTTGTGATTTTATATTTACCACTTTAAAAAAAGGCTTATCAGGAATTGACTTTAAAGGCAGATTATATTTTTCAGCATTCGCAAATATTTTTGCAAGGGCTAATAATTTAGGTACATAATCTTCAGTTTCTTTAGGAAGATTTAAGGCCCAATAGTCACTTTCAAGCTCTTCTGCTTTATTCTTTTTAATCGCTTTTCTAACATTGCCTAAGCCAACATTATAAGAAGCCAAGGCTAAAAACCAATCGCCTTTAAATGATTTATGAAGCTGTTTTAAATAACGAGTAGCCGCTTGTGTTGACGAATAAACATCACGGCGACCGTCATACCACCAGTTTTGTTTTAAACCAAATGAGCGGCCAGTAGAAGGGATAAATTGCCATAAACCTGCGGCACTTGCTGGCGAGGAGACATTAGCTCTAAAAGAGCTTTCTATGATAGGTAGTAGTGCAAGCTCACCGGGAAGTTTTTTAGCTTCTATTTCATCCATAATCAGATGTAAATAAGGCTCTGCACGGCGTTGAACTCTCACAAGGTGGCTAGGGTGTTTTAGAAATTTTTTAACTTCTTCATCAACACGCGCATTATCTACTTTGGGGAATGCGTAAAGAGAGATCATTCGACTCCAGATTGATTCTGGTTTAGGCTCTGCTTTAGGTTCTTTTTTAGCAACGATGATTTTTTTTGCTGCTTTAGGTGTTTCTTGTTTTGCAAGAACAATTGTTGAACCGTCTTTATCTATCTTATGAGCAAGTGAAACACCATCTTTATCTATCTTATGAAGCGTTGCTTGATCTAGTGTAAGGCGGCTGATGGGTTGTTGAGAACATCCTGTAGCGGTTAATAAGGTCAAAACAAACAAACCGTTTAATGACCTGTTAAAATTAGCTAAAATCATTTGTCAACATACTCGTAAGTTACAGTAAACGATTAATTTTAACATCATTGTTGTTGATTTTAATACTCTTTTTGCTATTAAAACCTTAGAATATGAAACGAGAATTTTTATTTGCCTGCTACCAATCCCCTAAAGGTAAGCTGTTGCAAGCGTTAGAGATTAAATATTTAAAGCGTTCTATTGACGTAGGCTGCAAGCAAACAGTGCTGCAAATTGGCGCATTAGGTTTTGAAGATAAATTTATAGATTGCGCTTTATATCAACGCTTTACTGTTTTGGATAATTCAGCGGCAGGGACGCATTTTGCAGCCAAAATTAGGGCAAAAGCCTTCAATTTACCGATACAAACCGAAAGTATTGATATGATTATCTTGCCACATTTACTGGAGTTTGATGCGCATCGCTTTCAAACTATGCGTGAAGTGGAGCGAGTTTTAAAACCAGAGGGCGATTTAATTATTTTAAATTTTAATCCATGGAGTTTATGGCTGCGTTCGCAATATTTATGGGATAAGCGTCTTGCTGACTCATGGCAAGGACATTTTATGACGCGCTCACGTATTTTAGATTGGTTAAAACTTCTTAATTTTGAATTAAAAACCACCACCGAGTTTAATCTCAATTATTTTGAAACCACGATAGGCTCGTTTACATTTAATAAAAGCACGGTATCAGCAACCGCTTATGCGATTAAAGCCGTTAAGCGTCGTTATACACTTATTCCTTTAACACCAGCTAAAGGTAGACCTTCGGCTATTGTTGCCAGTGCTTTAGAATCAACTCAACAACAAAAATGCTATGACTGATACAGTAATTATTTATACGGATGGGGCTTGCAAAGGCAACCCAGGAAAAGGTGGCTGGGGTGCTTGGCTGCAATATAAAGGCAATGAAAAGGAGCTGTATGGCGGGGAGGCGCATACCACTAATAATCGCATGGAATTGATGGCGGCCATTCAAGCTTTAGAATCTCTAAAGCGACCCTGTATTGTGGAATTGCATACCGATTCGGTATATTTAAAAGATGGAATTAATAAATGGATTACGAATTGGAAAAAACGTGGCTGGAAAACAGCAAGTAAACAACCCGTTAAAAATGAAGATTTATGGAAGCGTTTAGATAGTGCGCGAGAAGAACATGAGGTTGTTTGGAAATGGGTTAAGGGGCATTCAGGAGATTTCGGTAATGAAAAAGCGGATGAATTAGCCAATAAAGGGGTTGAGAGTTTGTAATTCTGCGTAAGTTAGGGTTACTCAAAGATACGGAGACGCGACTTTTAGACGCGCACGAGACCTACCTTCCGAGGTTATCGAAATAAGGACTGGCAGTCCTTCTGTGGAATATAAAAATCAAGAAAGGACTGCCAGTCCTGATGCTAAATTACCTCGGTTTCACGAAAGATGATGAAGAGCCTACTCTTTGTTTCATAAACCGTTGACCTTGTTTTGAACGTGAGTGAAAAAACTGTAAGTGTTCAGTCCCCCTCTTAAAAAAAGAGGGGTTAGGGGAGATTTTATTAAATAAATCCCCCTCAATCCCCCTTTTCCAAAGGGGGAGGTGAATACTTACAAAAAACTTGTTTTTTCACTCCGACTGATAAAGCATTCTTTGTTTTATTTTCGAGTGAAAATAATACTCGGCATCATGGCTGATTTCCCTAAGCCATCGTCATTAAACCAAGCAATCTTTATTTCTTTATCAGTATTTACAACCGCATTACCACTGTCTTGACAGGCTATATTCATATAAGCAATTAATTCACTTAAACCTTTTTCCAAAGGATGCTGCTGACAAAGCTCTTTTAAAGTAATTTGTTTTTGCGCTTGTAAGGCTTTATTAATTCGCGCTTGTAACATAGCCGTATCGACATAATGTTGGGTATAGAGTAAATCGGTATTAAATTCCGCTGTTCCCGCACTTAAAATCTCTTGAGAAATATCAGGGCGACTTGGGGGACGAAATAAGGCGCGGGACATGGGGAGTGCTATTTGCGCTTTAGTATCATCTAAAAAGCTGAAATCTTTTTCTTTCGGTGCTTCTTGTTTAATTGCAATCGCTGATTTTTCGATTTCGTGAATAATCGACATGATGCGTTTATTTTCTAACCATACTTGGTCATCTAAATAACGGCGTAATTGCTCGACTAGGCTGGAGCTAGTACGTTGAACTTTTTCACCTGCTTCCAATAAATGATATTTCATTTTTGGCAATAACTCATCAGGCTCACAGGCTTGTACTTCTTCTAGTTTTAGAACTTTTTGAATCAGCTCGTTAAATTCTTCCTGTTTGGAAGGGGACATTAATAAGCCCCAGAAAGCTTGAAAACTTTTGCCTTGGTCTGAGTCGCCAATATCATCGTGTTCGCCGAAAATTTCATCTAATAAATCGCCTTTATTTTTATTACTGGTGGCGATTTTTTCGCGGGTATGGCGATCTAGTTGGCGAAAATTTTCTTCGACTTGTCTGAAATCCATTAATAAGCTGCGAGCGGTTTCTTCTAATTGGTAGAAACGTTCTTTGACTTGGCGAGGGTCATAGCTGATGGTTTCGCCTTGTTGTAAACGGGCGATTTCGGCATCTATTTCGGCACGTTGACGTTCTAATTCGCTGATACGTTCATTAGGGTCGGTTTCTGTGGTTTGTAAGATTGTTTCTAATAATTCAAAAACAGTGAGTAAGCGTGACTCTGTACCGATGAATTGTTTTTGTTCTAAGCTATGTAACCATTCGATGGCTTTTTCACTGGCTGGGGTTAAATCAAACTCAGGTTCATCGCTAGTTTCAGAATAATATTTACGCAAAAAAGCATTGTCACCATTTGCCCAGTCGGTTAAATAGGCTTTGGCGGTTTTTGGGTATTTTTTGCCATGCACTTGACGCAGATGAAACAAGGTATCATCAAGTTGTTCGGTGAGTTCGCTTTGTCGTAGGGAGCGGGAATTGGGTTGAATAAAAGCTCTATAGAAAAAGCTGATGATGAGTGGGGCGTTGTCAGCGCAGAGTAATCGCCAAGAAGGTTGTTGGCGTAATTTGAGTAGATAATCGTGTTCCATACTAAAGCAATAAATAAGAAAACTGTGGGTAATTAAAATTGATAAATTATAATTTCAGAATTTTAATTTTCCTTTCATACTCCTTTAAAGCCTCAAAAATTCGTTCAAACCTAGCAAGGTTTGTACTAGGTGCATCAAGAGTTCTTGTACAATCTTTGATGTTTGTGTGAGCGTGAGCGTTCCTTGTATCTCTTAATGATTTTAACTCTATTTCTAGAGTATTTTGGTGGATTGAGTTAACAAGGCTTTCTAACTTTTCAAAACCAGAACGCCCAATAACCTCGACTATCATTGATTTGAAATTAGTTTGCCCCATACTAGAATTGCGTTTAATAGATGATCTAATATCTTTTAAGTTTTGACTATCTTTAATATGAAGTTTAGCAACTCTTAAAACTATATCGTCTTGTGCTAACTCAATCCAGCCACATAATTCTAAGTGAGCTAATTTAGAATAATATTCACTATGACGACCTGTCATATCATCTCTATAAAGACAATTAAGATCTTTAAGTGTTTTTTCTATATTCCCCTTCTTAATCATTTTTATAATTCAAAGGTTTTTTTTGCACACTCAAGTCTTGAATTCACATTCCCTGTTGATGACAACCCCCCCCTTAAATTTTCCGAAGAAAATTCGGAGGAATCTTGAAGCCTTTGAATAGCCTGAGTTATTTCAGACGAATTTTTTTCTTCTAACATATTAATGTTTTGTGAAACACCATACATAATAGCTTCTATTGTTGTTAAGTTTAATGAATGTAACGTGGACTCCGAGATATTTTCTGAAATAAGAGCAGTTACTCTTTCAAATAGTTGTTTTTTATTATTAAGAAATTGCAAATCTGCATCTTTATTTTTATTCATGTATTCATTTAAAAATCGAGCTAACCTACCTTTGTATTTATTTAAACCATCATGAAAGGCAAAAAATCTTAGAATTAATTCAACTGTAGCAAAGCGATATTTTTTTTCTTCTTGAATATCATTAATTTTTTTCCAGCTATCAGAATCATTAAGCTCTTTAAGTAAATCATTAAACTTCCCACTAAATATGCAATTTCTAATCTCTTGATTATTAAGTTTTGTACCGCCTGAGTTTAAGCGGTGAAAAATTGTAAATAAATAGTTGGTGTGTGATTTTTTGTTAAAATCACATCTCAGTACTGTAATAGGAATCGTAAGATTTTCGACTCGCTCATACAATTCATATAAATCGGATTCTTCATTTTGAATATCTTCTGCTTTCAACCCAGATATTCTTTTATCAACATCATCAAGATTTGAAAACTTCCAGTTCTTTTCATCAAGAAACTTAATGATTGATGACATTCTTTGAAGACCATCAATAACTTGCCATTTTTGTGTTTTATAATCATGGCTAAAACACAAACTAGGAATAGGCAGTTGCTTTATTAACGAGTCTATAAAACGAGTATAATCTTTCGGTTGCCATACTTGTTCTCTTTGAAAAGGCGGTTGTATATCAAGCTTTCCTTTTTTATAAAGCCTTAGCAAATCAGAGCATGATCTTAATTCATTAAATGCAACAATATCAGATGGTGGTACTTGCTCATAATCCTCTTCGCCATAGGTTTCAAGCTCTTCTACTGTATAGTGATCCATTTCTTTATTCCGTACCAATTTTAATGATGAACTGCTAACCATACCATACTTGTAATTAAAGAGAGCAGAACCTATAAAGCTCAACATTTAAATGCTGTTGAGCTTTATGTTCATCCCTTTATAAATTATGGTAGCCTGTTTCTTCGTGTAATACGAGATCAAGCCCTTCAACTTCTTCATCAGCCGTTACGCGAATGCCAATAACTTTTTCCAGCACTTTTAGAATACCGTAGCTGAACAACCCACTCCAAATAATAGTAACGACAACGGCTAAAATTTGTACGCCGACTTGCTCTAACATCGTAATATCTTCTAAACCGATACCCCCTAAACTTTTAGCGGCAAATACACCTGTTAAGATTGAGCCGATAATACCGCCTACGCCATGCACAGGAAATACGTCTAACGAGTCATCTATTTTTAAGACACGTTTAATATATTGGGTTGCATAAAAACAGGCTGTACCTGCAACGAGGCCTATAAACAATGCGCCCGCAGGGCCTACGAAACCTGAGGCGGGTGTGATTGTTCCTAAACCTGCGACCATGCCTGTGACGATACCTAAAACACTCGGTTTACCAAAGCGTAACCACTCTATCGTCATCCATGTTAAAGCACCCGCAGCGGCGGCAATATGAGTGACTAAAATTGCCATGCCTGCTGCGCCATCTGCGGTTAATGAACTACCACCATTAAAGCCAAACCAACCTACCCATAACATGCCTGCACCTGTTACAACCATCGGCATATTGTGTGGTGACATAGAAACCGTTGGGAAGCCTTTACGATTACCTAAGACAAGGGCGGTGACTAAGGCTGCAACCCCAGCATTGACATGAATGACGATGCCGCCTGCAAAATCTTTAACCCCCATATCGGCTAACCAGCCTCCGCCCCAAATCCAGTGACAAATAGGCATATAAACGAAAATTAGCCATAAGCCGCTGAACCATAACATCGCTGAAAATTTCATTCTTTCAGCAAAACCACCGACGATAAGGGCGGGGGTGATAATGGCAAAAGTCATTTGAAACATAAAAAATACGGCTTCGGGAATATCGCCTGTTAATGAATTTATCCCTAAATCGGGCATAAATATTTTTGATGCACCACCGATGACCTTTTGCAGACTGCCACCATCTGTAAAAATAAAACTGTAAACCCCTGCTAGCCATAAAATAGAGACTAAACAGGTGATTGCAAAACATTGCATCAGCACTGAAAGTACGTTTTTGCTTCTAACAAGTCCTGCATAAAAAAGTGATAAGCCCGGTAGTGTCATAAATAACACTAGGGCTGTCGATGTAAGTACCCATGCTGTATTGGCAGCATTTAATTCATCTGCCAATACCAAACTTGGGAAAAGAGATAACCCTAGGGTTAAAATTTTTAGTGTATTTTTAGTCATGTTTATTCATAGTTCTGCTCGATGTCTAAATCGCATCTTCACCCGTTTCGCCCGTTCTAATTCTGATGACTTGTTCTAAATTAGAGACAAATATTTTGCCATCACCTATTTTTCCTGTATTTGCAGCATTTACGATCGTTTCAACCGCTTGGTCTACGATTTCTTCTGCCACTGCAATTTCCAGTTTTACTTTGGGTAAAAAATCGACTACATATTCCGCTCCTCTATAAAGTTCAGTGTGACCTTTTTGGCGACCAAAACCTTTTACTTCCGTCGCTGTAACGCCTGCCACACCAATCTCTGATAGTGCTTCTCTCACATCGTCCATTTTGAAGGGTTTAATGATAGCGGTGATTAATTTCATTGTTCTCTCACATTAAGTTTAGATTTAAGCCCAGAGGCATTGAGCTTGCAATCATAGTGAATTATTAAGCAACATACAATTAACTAAAGCTTTTAAAGGCATAGCATAGGTTTTTTAAAATGGTTTTCCTTAAACAAAAAAACTCCAGCAGAGCTTTGCTCTACTAGAGTTGATGTTTTTTGTTTCTGTTTTTATACTCTGAAAGCAAAAAACTCTGGCAGATAAATCTGCCAGAGTGCTAGCTTGCTAAAGAAATTTTAGAGCAGAAATTAAACTTTACTGGAGTCTGTAAATTCAGGGTAAGCTTCCATTCCACATTCTGAATAATCAACACCGTGATATTCTTCTTCTTCAGTGACACGAATACCCATAATCATTTTTAGGGCATACCAAGTAGCAAAGCTTGTAATGAAAACAAAGGCGAAGATACTTGCAATACCAATTAATTGGGCAACAATAGTAGCATCTTTATTTGAAAAACAAACCGCGATTAATCCCCATATACCTGTGACACCATGAACTGAAATCGCACCAACAGGATCATCAATTTGTAATTTATCAACGGTAATGATTGAGAACACTACAATCACACCCGCAATCATGCCAATAATAGTTGCTAGTAAAGGTGACGGGCTTGCAGGGTCAGCGGTAATGGCGACTAATCCAGCAAGTGCGCCGTTTAAGACCATTGATAAATCTGCTTTGCCGAATAAAATATGTGCAGCGATTAATGCCGAAATGACACCGCCCGCCGCCGCCGCGTTAGTATTAACAAAAACCATGGCGACTGCATTAGCATTGGCTACATCAGAAATAATTAATTGTGAGCCACCATTAAAACCGAACCAGCCCATCCATAAAATAAACGTCCCTATGGTTGCCAACGGCATGTTACAACCAGGAATGGGGGTAATCGCGCCATCTTTGTCATATTTGCCTTTACGCGCTCCGAGTAAGATAACGCCTGCTAAAGCAGCAGTTGCACCACATAAATGCACCACACCTGAGCCTGCAAAATCATAAAAACCTAAGCCGTCAAGAAAACCACCGCCCCATTTCCAAAAACCTTGTATAGGGTAGATGAAACCTGTCATCACAACAGTGAAGGCTAAAAATGCCCATAGTTTCATACGTTCTGCAACCGCACCTGAAACGATTGACATTGCTGTGGCGACGAATACAACTTGGAAGAAAAAATCTGCCATATTCGAGTAGGTACTATTATTATCAGGATCTGCATCACCATTAAGCTTGATAATTTCAGCGGCTTCATTGTCAGCCCCTAATAAAAAGCTAATACCAGGCCATACGCTATTTACTGCTTCTGCTGGGTACATGATGTTGTAACCCACCAATAAATACATAACGCAAGCGATTGCAAATAGCGCGACATTTTTGGTTAAAATTTCGGTAGTATTTTTAGCGCGAACTAAACCTGCTTCTAGCATGGCAAAACCTGCTGCCATCCACATCACTAATGCACCACTCATTAATAGATAAAATGTATCTAGCGCATAACTGAGTTCTATTACTTTTTCCATTGATTTGCCTCTTTCGTTTTGAGCGGAGTTATAGGGCTTCTTCGCCAGTTTCACCGGTACGAATACGGATGACTTGTTCTAAGTTAGTCACAAAAATCTTACCGTCACCAATTTTTCCTGTGTTCGCAACATTAATAATTGCTTCTATCGCTTGTTCAAGATGCTCATCGGCAACAGCGGCTTCAATTTTAGCTTTAGGCAAAAAATCAACGACATATTCAGCACCACGATACAGTTCAGTATGACCTTTTTGTCTGCCGAAACCTTTAACCTCGGTGACGGTAACGCCTGACACACCTATTTCTGAGAGTGCTTCACGGACATCATCCAATTTGAAGGGTTTAACAATAGCTGTGACTAATTTCATAGTTTGTCCTCTGGTTAGTGTTTTATCTAAAGTCTTAAAGCATAGAGTGTGCCAACTGTTTAAAATGCTGCCTAACTTTATATAGAGGCCAAGTAACTATTAATAAAACCCTGCCATTTATGCGGAAACTTAAGGTGCGAAAGCCTTTTATTGGTGCGCTGTCATGGTGCGCTAAAATAGATGCTTGATTTAATAATTACTTAGATTTCAATAATTATGATGGGAAAATAAAGGTAGCTTTAAAAAATAAACCTGTGAAATTCAAATAAATTCAGCAGCTTATAATAAAGGTTCTTTATGTGCTTGTTGCTAGAATACAACGATCTTGTTTTGGTGCGTTTTTACATAAAATATCCCCGTTATTTTTCCACAACTCATTGTAATAAAAGGAATCATAATATTGGTCTAATATGTGCTATGATTTAACTATTGTTATTTAAGATGGAGATTACTATGAAAAAAACACCGTTAGCTGTTGCAATTGTACTACTTGCAACAACCCCTTATGCCTTGGCAGAAGAAGATAGTTCTATTTATGGTATTACACCATCAGCAAGCGTCGCATTTACGACCGATTATGTTTGGCGTGGGGTTTCACAATCTAATAATGACGCAGCAATTCAAGGCTCTTTTGATTTAAGCCATGAAATGGGGTTTTATGTTGGTGCATGGGGATCTAGCTATGAATTTGGTGATAGAGCTAGCATGGAGCTTGATGTTTATGGTGGTTTTGCTAATGAAACTGATTTTGGTGGTACATTACCGTTTGCGCTTAGTTACGATGTAGGGGTCTTACGTTATGAATATACAGATGAACCTGATTTAGGTTTTACCGAGCTTTATTTTGGTGCATCAGTATCCCCTTTTGAAAACTTTAATTTCAGCACTTATTACTATTATGGTTTAAAGGTTGACCATACAAGACCTGGTGAATATACCGATCTTGCCGCCGATTATACGGTTCCTGATAGTCTAGGTGGTTTTACTTTATTAGGCCATGCAGGTTACTATAATAAAAAAGATGGGACTGATGATTATTGGGACTGGAAAATTGGTATCGCTAAGGATATTGGTGGCTTTAATTTTGAAGTTGCTTACACGGATACAGATGATTCAAGCAATGGTAATTTAGACGATGCGCGTGTTGTGGCGACTGTTTCCAGAGAATTGGGCGGCAGCTCTGCTGAAAGTGCTTCAATGTTACCAGAAGGTTTTGAAACGAGTGCTACAGCCGCTTTGACTACTGATTATATCTGGCGTGGTGTTTCTCAAACTAATAATAATCCAGCGGTTCAAGGCTCGTTTGATGTTGCTCATGATTCTGGATTTTATTTGGGGGTTTGGGCTTCAAATGTTGATTTTGGAGACATAACAACGCCAAGCCTTGAAATAGATACTTACATTGGCTTTAGTAGAGAAACTAATTTTGGGGGATTGCTACCTTTTAATTTCACTTATGATTTAGGTTACCTTCGTTACGATTTCCCTTCGGCTTCTACCGCGACCATTAACGAATTGTATATTGGCGGCTCAATTGCACCAGTTGAGAATCTTAATGTGGGTGTGACGTATTTCTACGGTATAAAAACTAACCATATAGCACCAGGTGAATATACGGATATGGGAATAGATTACACCTTGCCTGATGCTTTAGGTGCGGTAACCCTTTTATCTCATGCGGGTTATTACAACCAAAAAAGAGGCGCGGATGATTATTGGGATTGGAAGTTAGGAGTCGCTAAAGATTTCGGTGACTTTAATTTTGAAGTCGCTTATACCGAAACTGATGATACAGGTATAGATAGTAAAACTGATGATGCAAAAGTAGTTGGGACAATTTCTGCAACATTCTAATAATTTCAAATATCATAAATGGGGCTTTAAGCCCCATTTTTTTGTTATATGGAACAAAAAATGCTAGATTGTAGTGTTTTTCAAAAAACATAATAACAGATAAAATCATTCACCCTCTGGAGACGTACTCAATGTCAGTAGAAAATGTTTTAAAAATGATTGAAGAAAACGATGTCAAATATGTTGACTTTCGTTTTTGTGATACACGCGGTAAAGAACAACATGTGACTTTTCCTGCTCATTCAATTGATGAAGATACCTTTGAAGAAGGTAATATGTTCGACGGTTCATCGGTTGCAGGATGGAAAGGCATTAACGAATCTGACATGATTTTAATGCCAGATCCATCGACAGCAGTTTTAGACCCTTTCTTTGATGAAACAACGCTCATTCTTCGTTGTGACATCATCGAACCTAATGACATGCAAGGCTACGAACGTGATCCACGCTCAATTGCGCGTCGTGCAGAAGCGTATATGCAATCAACTGGTGTTGCGGATGCGGCATATTTTGGCCCTGAAAATGAATTCTTTATCTTCGATGATGTTCGTTGGGGAGAAACAATGGGCAACTCTTTTTATAAAGTTGACTCAGAAGAAGCAGGCTGGAACTCAGAAAAAACCTATGAAGATGGCAACATCGGTCATCGCCCTAGCGTAAAAGGCGGTTATTTTCCAGTCCCTCCTGTCGATTCATTACAAGATATGCGTTCTGCGATGTGTTCTGTTTTAGAAGAAATGGGACAAACGACCGAAGTACATCATCACGAAGTTGCTACGGCAGGTCAATGTGAAATTGGCACTAAATTTAACACCTTAGTTAAAAAAGCGGATGAAGTTTTAGAATTAAAATATGTAGTGGCGAACATTGCGCACGCGTATGGAAAAACAGCCACTTTCATGCCTAAGCCTTTAGTTGGTGATAACGGTAACGGTATGCACGTTCACCAATCATTATTTAAAGACGGTCAAAATTTATTTTCAGGTGATTTATACGGCGGTTTATCAGAAACGGCTTTATTCTACATCGGTGGTATTATCAAACACGCTAAAGCACTTAACGCTTTCGCAAATGCGTCAACAAACAGCTACAAGCGTTTAGTACCAGGGTTTGAAGCACCTGTGATGCTTGCTTACTCGGCGCGTAACCGTTCTGCCTCTATTCGTATTCCTTTCGTCAACAACCCTAAAGGTCGTCGTATTGAATTACGTTTTGGTGATTCAACGGCTAACCCATACCTTTGCTTTGCTGCAATGTTAATGGCTGGTCTTGACGGTATCGAAAACAAAATCCATCCAGGCGAAGCGATGGATAAAGATTTATACGACTTACCACCAGAAGAAGAAAAAGCCATCCCACAAGTCGCTTTCTCTTTTGATGAAGCTTTAAAAGCATTAGATGAAGATCGTGAGTTCTTAACACGCGGTGGTGTTTTCACTGATGATGTGATTGATAGTTACATTGATTTAAAAATGGAAGAAGTCACGCGTTTACGCATGAGTACACATCCAGTTGAATTTGATATGTACTACAGCCTATAATTATTTGGAGTTGACTTTAAGTAGGTTTAAAGTCGAAGGTTCAAAAAATTAAAGCAAAATAAAACGCTCCGTTACGGGGCGTTTTTTTTGCGTGCTGTTTTATAATGGTGCATTGGAATAATTAAACCTTATAATGAAAAATAAAATACGGTTTTTTATATGAAATATATTTTCTGGTCTATAAATTGCTTATTAAATTTAAGAAACAGTCAGGCAGGACAATGCACAGAAAAATACTCGATCACCTTAGCGAAGCAATTTTGTTATTTAATCGGCAACTTGTTTTAACTTATATCAATACGGCAGGGGAAACATTGCTCGCTGACAGCGCGAAACATTTAATTGGACGTAAAGCTGAAGACATTTTTAAATTCTCCGCAGAATCGGTACTGCTTAATTTACAGCAATGTTTAAAGAGCAATGATGTTTTGGTCGATAGAGAAATTACACTAGATAATTTAAAACAAAATATTACGGTTAATTTAAGCGTTACTCCTCTGTTAGATAATACCGATTGTGATGAAATTTTAGTCGAATTACAGCAATTAGACAGACATTTACGCATTACCAAAGAAGAACAATTAGTCGAGCAGCATCATATCAGTCGTATGCTAGTGCGTGGCTTAGCACATGAAATCAAAAACCCCTTAGGTGGATTGAGAGGGGCAGCACAATTACTAGACTTAGAGTTAGAAGATTCTGAATTAAAAGAATACACCCATATTATTATCGCCGAAGCTGATAGGCTTAAAGACTTAATGGACAAAATGCTTGGGCCTAATAAACCTCCACAAAAAAATGAATTAAATATTCATCAAGTTTTAGAGCGAGTCAGACAATTAGTGAAAGCAGAAGCTACGGGAAATATTAGTATAAGCTGCGATTATGATCCCAGCATTCCTACATTACTTGCAGATAAAAACCAATTGATTCAGGCATTTTTAAACATCGTTCGTAATGCAGTACAAGCAGTAGATGACAGCGGTAAAATTATTTTAAAAACGCGTGTTCATCGCAAAATGACCATCGGGCGTAAAAACTATAAATTACTCGTTAAAATAGACATAATTGATAACGGCATAGGGATTAAAGAAGAAATGATAGGGCAAATTTTTTATCCAATGATTACAGGTCGCGCAGATGGAACGGGTCTAGGCTTATCCATTTCGCAATCATTAATTAATCAACATAATGGCTTGATTGAATGTAATAGCGAGTCGGGACATACCGAATTCTCAGTTTATTTACCTTTGGAGAACTCTCATGCTGCCTGAGTTAAATAAAGTCTGGGTGATAGATGACGATAAATCAATTCGTTGGGTACTTGATAAAGCCCTCAAAAAAGCGTCGATTAATAGTCGTAGTTTTTCAGGTGCAAAAGCGTTATTAGAAGCGTTAAAAAAAGATCAACCTGATGCCTTGCTAACTGATATTAGAATGCCTGATATGGATGGCTTGGAGTTATTGGAAAAAGTACAAGAGCAGTATCCTAAATTACCGATTATTGTCATGACGGCGCATTCTGATTTAGAAAGTGCGGTGTCAGCTTATCATGGTGGTGCGTTTGAATATTTGCCCAAGCCTTTTGACATCAAGGATATGATTGATATTGTGCAACGTGCCTGTATTCACAGTAAACAGCAACAAGCAGAGCAACAACAAGAAAGTGAGCTTGAGCCCACCCCAGAAATTATTGGCGAAGCACCTGCCATGCAGGAAGTGTTTAGAGCTATTGGACGATTAGCGCGTTCACATATTACCGTGTTAATTAATGGCGAATCAGGCACAGGTAAAGAGTTAGTTGCCAAAGCCTTGCACCGTCATAGTCCCAGAGCTAAAAAACCCTTTATTGCTTTAAATATGGCAGCGATTCCTAAAGATTTAATGGAATCTGAATTATTCGGGCAGGAAAAAGGCGCGTTCACAGGCGCACAAGCAAGAAGAGCGGGGCGGTTTGAGCAAGCCGACCAAGGCACATTATTTCTGGATGAAATTGGCGATATGCCCGCAGAATTACAAACTCGCTTATTAAGAGTTCTGTCTGATGGTGAATATTATCCTATTGGCGCAAGAGCTTCGGTAAAAGTGGATGTCCGCATTATTGCAGCTACTCATCAGAATTTAGAAATCTTGGTGACTGATGGACGTTTTAGAGAGGATTTATTTCATCGCTTAAATGTCATTCGTATTCATATCCCACCCTTACGTGAACGTAGTCAGGATATTCCTTTATTGATGCGGCATTTTTTAAATCAGGCAGCGGCTGAATTAAGCAGTGAAATTAAAATATTACGTCCTGAAACAGAAGCCTTTTTAAGCACACTGGAGTGGGCTGGCAATGTCAGGCAATTAGAAAATATTTGTCGTTGGTTGACGGTAATGGGCGCGAGTAGAGAAATCTACATGGATGACTTGCCACCAGAATTGCTAAATAAACAAACGGAAGAAGTAGCATCTACTAATGCGGATTGGGAGGCGTTATTATCTAAACAAATCACCCAAAAAATGCAAGCGGGTAGCAAAGAAATTGCCAAAGAAATTATTCCTGCGGTAGAAAGTATTTTAATTAAAATGGCGTTAACTTATACCGATGGCAAACGCCATGAAGCAGCAACTTTACTGGGCTATGGAAGAAATACGCTGACGCGAAAAATAAAAGAGCTAGATTTGGATTTAGGTTGATTTCATAACAGTAAAACGGAGGCGCGACTTCTAGTCGCGCCCGAAGCTTAATGTTTGAATTTTAAAAGAGTTGGATTTGTTGAATTTATAGATTTTGAAAATGTTTTTAGGTTTCGTGCGCGACTAAAAGTCGCGCCTCCGAGTTACATGTTTAAATGCGTTAAACCGCAATCCCATTATGTCTTAACAAAGCATCAATCTCAGGCTCGCGTCCTCTAAAGTTTTTAAACAACTCCATCGCATCGGCACTGCCGCCTTTTTCTAAAATATGGGTTAAAAACGCCTCGCCCGTTTCGCGGTCGAAAATACCGTTTTCTTCAAATAAAGAATAAGCATCACTAGATAAAACTTCTGCCCACTTGTAACTGTAATAACCTGCCGCATAACCTCCCGCAAAAATATGTGAGAAGGCGTGAGCAAAACGGTTAAATTCTGGCGGTAAAATCACAGAGACTTGCTCTCTAATTTCACCTAAAATTTCATAAATACGTCCGCCCTGTTCTGGGTCGAAAGCTTGATGAATTTTAAAATCAAATAAGCTGAATTCTAATTGTCTAACCATCATCATCCCTGCCTGAAAGTTTTTCGCCGCAATCATTTTATTGAATAACTCAGCGGGTAATGGTTCGCCTGTTTCATAATGTGCTGACATTAATGCCAAAGCTTGTTTTTCCCAGCACCAGTTTTCCATGATTTGGCTAGGTAACTCAACTGCATCCCATTCCACGCCATTAATACCTGATACACCCAGATAATCGACTTGAGTGAGCATATGTTGCAAGCCATGCCCAAATTCATGAAACAGCGTAGTCACTTCATCATGAGTCAATAAAGCGGGAGAATCACCTGCGGGCGGAGTGAAATTACAGGTTAAATAAGCCACAGGGATTTGAATCTCATCAGCGATTTTTTTACGCACAACGCAATCATCCATCCACGCACCGCCGCGTTTTTTGGCTCTGGCATATAAATCTAAATAAAAACGTCCGCGTACCGCATCATCCTTATCTTTAATTTCAAAAAACTGTACGTCTGAATGATAACTATCAAACTCGTTAGTTTCGCTGATTTGTAAACCATAAAGATTATTAACCACTGCAAATAAACCTTGTATGACTTTAGCCGCAGGAAAATAAGTTTTTACTTCTTCCTGTGATAATTGATAACGATGCTGGCGCATTTTTTCAGAATAATAGCCCACATCCCACGCCTCAAGTTCTTCTAAACCGTGTTCTTGTAATGCAAACTGTTCTAATTCACGCAAATCCTGACGTGCTTGAGGTAAAGATTTTTCCGCTAAATCTTCTAAAAATAACGTCACATCATTGGGTTTATTCGCCATTTTGGTGGCTAAGGACAGCTCAGCATAATTGGCAAAACCTAAAAGCTGGGCTTTTTCATGACGTAAGCTTAAAACTTTTTCCATGATGTCTGAATTATCCCAATCAGGATTCGCACCTAATTCAGAAGCACGAGTTGCAAATGCTTGATAATGTTCATGGCGTAATTCGCGATTATCCGCATAAGTCATCACCGCGATATAAGAAGGAAATTGCAAGCTAATTAGCCAACCTTCTTTTTCTGCCATTTCCGCGCTTTGTTTGGCTTGAATCATTGCTGACTCAGGCAAACCTTGCAACTCATTTTCATCGCTAATTATTTTTGTCCACGCATTAGTGGCATCTAAAACATTATCGCTATAGCGGCTACATAATTCAGATAATTGCTGAGAAATTTCTTTATAACGCTGTTGTTTGTCGCTGTCTAAATCAATGCCTGATAGACGAAAATCTTTTAAAGCATTGTCGATTATTTTCTTTTGTGCTGTTTCTAAGGATTCAAATTCAGCACTGTTTGCAATCGTTTGATAAGCATTGAACAAGTCCTTATTTTGTCCCATTTCGGTTGAATATTCACTTAATTTTGGCAAACAAGCGTTATAAGCATCACGCAATTCATCACTATTCAACACGCCATTTAAATGCCCTACAGGTGACCATGCTTTATTTAACCTATCTTCGATTTCTTCGACAGGTTCAACTAAGTTTTCCCAAGTGTAATCAGTGTTTGCTTCTAAAGAGCATTTAACAACATTTCGCGCGTCATCAAGTAATTGCGTGATGGCAGGGACAATGTGTTCTGCTTTGATTTTGGAAAATTGTGGAAGTTCGGTGATTTCTAATAAAGGATTATTCATTGTTATTAAAATAATTTTTGGGTAGAAAAATAAAAACAGGAATAGTTTTTATATTTGAATAGGAATATTTATTTGACTGGCAACTGGGGTATAAATATCAGTTTCAATATCAGGTGTCTTTATACTAACAACTAAAGTATAACGATCTTGCTTATTCCAACGTTCTAAATTTGGGCGTTCTTTCCACCAGCCAGAAACAGGATAAACGGCAATATAACCACGTTCTGCTAATTCTGTGGCTGAACC
>WTBX01000071.1 GCA_013138855.1 Methylococcaceae bacterium | reverse complement strand
AAACTTCGTGCGCGACTAAAAGTCGCGGCTCCGCCTGAGTAATTACAGTAATTATTTATTTTCACCAATCGGTGCAGCGAACGCATCATCTAACAATTCATTAACATTATCGCCTGTTAAACTCTTTAAAAACGCAATTAAGTCTTGTTGTTCCTTTGTCGATAAATTCAGCGGTTTAATGAGTGACGATAAATTTTCATTAGCAATCCCCCCTTTATTATAAAATGCGATAACGTCTTCTAAACTTTGGAACTGCCCATTGTGCATATAGGGTGCTGTCAGGCTGATATTGCGTAACGAAGGTGTTTTATATTTCCAGCGATCAGCAGGATTTTGAGTAACTTCGTATAAACCTAAATCAGCCGCTTTAGGTTCTGCGACCGTTTCAATGATTGAATTTGGAACATCAATAAAAACTCCCGCAGCCACTTGTACTTTTTGTGTTGTTGGCATTTTGGTCATCGCTTGTTGATAGCCTAGCCCTGTATTGTGTAATTGCTGGTCAGTAAATAAAGCGTAGCCCTCATTAATACGATGACAATTTCCACACGCTGCTTTACCAATAAATAAACGATAACCGCGTTTAGCCTCTTCTGATAGCACATTTTTCTGTTTGCCATAAAACCAGCGGTCAAAAGGAGAATTGGCGGAATTAAGGGTGCGTTGATAACTGGCTAATGCCATGCCAATCGTTTCCATGCTGGCATTACCTTTAAAGGCTTGCTGAAATAAGTCCTTATAATCAGGACTATGATTAATTTTATCAATCACATAACCGATGGATGGATTCGCCATTTCATTATGGGCTAAAAGCGGTGACCATGCTTGCTGTTCTAAGGTATTTTCACGCCCATCGTGAAACAGTTTTTCCATATAGGCGACGTTGTACAAAGTTGGCGCATTACGTTTAACTGTTCGTCCTTCTACCCCAACTGAGGTTGCCATTTCATTATTGCTAAAGCCCTGTTCTGGAACATGACACATCGCACAAGAAAAAGTATTATTAATTGATAAACGGCGGTCATAAAATAATTTTCTGCCTAAGGCGATTTTTTCTTTAGTGAGAGGGTTATCAACAGGAAAGGTTATTTTTGGTAAACCTAAAGGCGGCTGTAAACTATTTTTTAATAAATCAGCTTCTTTTCCTCTGCGTTGTTCTAATGAAACCGATTGAGTTTTATAATCTGAATTTTGATAATTAGTCTTATTATCGCCCGCGCTGTATAAATTTTGAGTAATTTCTTTCTTAACTTTCGCTTTTGGAGGTGTCTTTAATAACAGTGTTTTAATATCATTAATTAAGGTATCGGCATGTAAAAAATCGACACTGTAAATATTGCGAATGTCTTTATTTTTATCAATTAAATAAACCCGCAAAATATGAGAAAAAGTCCCTGTAAAGTTACCTTGTTCATCATAGACTTTTTGAATATTTTGTTTGTAATGCTGCAAAATGGGTTGCAACTCAGTTTCTGATTTAGTCGTCAAAAATTGCCATTGCAGATTTTTACCTTGCAAACCTTTACTGTAGGCGAGCATTTTTTCAGGCGTATCATGTAGAGGATTAAAACTTAAGGTTAATAAACGTAATTGTTTAGCAATTTCGGGTTCTTTTAATAAGCGTTTTTTTATTTTATAAAGTACCGAGGTCGCTAAAGGGCAACCGTTTACATCACTACAGGTCGCATAAATAAAGCTGAGTAGCACTAACTTATCGCCCATTAAATCAAGTAGTTTTTTAGGTTGATTCTCACTGCTTAAAATATCGCCATTGCCAGCTTTTCCTAAAACGCTTAATTGATAAGTCCCCGCTTTAGGTGCTGTAAACTCTAAAATGCCATAACCTGCGGCGAGTCTAGGCTTAGTAGAATCATTATCAGCTATAGCTGAATTAGACGCTAAACAAAAGATTATGAGACTAAAGCCTTTTATAAATAATGATTTTTTCATGATATACCTTTAAGGAATCAAGCTTGACTAACACCTTTAATCACAGAGTGCTAAACTATATCGTTAATTAACTGACGTTACGCAACGAAGTGAAAAACAGCTTTTTCACTATCATAAAGCAATGATGGTTTTTGTAAGAAAGTGTTTGATCTGAACGCGAATGAAAAAACGTGCTTTTTCACTCCAGATTATAAATGCTTTTACTGTTTCGCTCGCACTATCAACCTCAACTTTGTGTAACATCGCTTATTCATTAATAACGGTTCATTTCAACGGTTACAAAGATTATGACTCAAACCAAATCACCCCGTCATCGCGGCATTTATTTATTGCCGAATTTATTTACCACAGGCGCGATGTTTTCTGGCTTTTATGCCATCACATCCGCGATTAATGAACGTTTTGAAGTCGCCGCGATTGCTATTTTTGTTGCGATGATTTTAGATGGCTTAGATGGACGTGTTGCCAGAATGACCAATACCCAAAGCGAATTTGGCGTGCAATATGACAGCCTTTCTGACATGGTTTCTTTCGGTGTTGCCCCTGCTTTAGTCATGTATTTATGGGCGTTTTCATCCTTAGGGAAACTAGGACTTTTCGCTGCTTTCGTACATACCGCAGGCGGTGCGTTAAGATTAGCGCGTTTTAATACCCAAGTGGAAACGGCGGATAAACGCTATTTTCAAGGGTTAGCTAGCCCTGCTGCTGCCGCCATTTTAGCGGGTTTTTTATGGGTCTGTGTCGAATATGAATATGATGTCGATGCCATAAAATTTATCGCCTTAATCCTGACCATTAGCACAGGCTTATTAATGGTCAGTAATTTTAGATATTCCAGCTTTAAAGAAATTGATTTTAAAGGGCGCGTGCCTTTTGTTGCGACTATTATTGTAGTGCTAGTGATTAGCTTTATTATGATACAGCCCTCTGCGGTATTGTTTCTGGGATTTTTAGCTTATGCCATCTCAGGGCCTGTAATTACCTTAGTGATGCTGCGACGTAAACGCTTGCAAAAAAAAGCAAAATGACTTGAGTCACCCCTAACAAAAGCGTATAGTTTCACGCCATGAACCCTCATATTTATAGCGCACTTATTACATTCACAAATAAACCTTCTCAGGTTTATTTTCGTGCGCTTATCCTCTTAGATTTAGAGTTACTGCCCTAAGGGGCTATCATTTTTTCAACTTTACAATCAATCTACCCCTATTTTTGTGTCAACTGAACTTCAGTTGATGCTGCTTCATGAATGGAGAAATCATGAAAGACAAATTAATTATATTCGATACAACTTTGCGCGATGGCGAGCAAAGCCCTGGTGCTTCTATGACCCGCGACGAAAAAGTACGCATTGCAAGAGCGTTAGAGCGTTTAAAAGTCGATGTTATCGAAGCAGGTTTCCCCGCTGCCAGTATTGGTGATTTTGAAGCGGTGCAAGCCGTTGCTAATGCTGTTAAAGACAGTACCGTTTGCGGTTTAGCCAGAGCCTTAGATAAAGATATAGACCGTGCAGGTGAAGCTTTAAAATCAGCCGCCAATTCGCGCATTCATACTTTTATTGCAACATCGCCTATTCACATGCAAATGAAGTTAAAAATGCAGCCCGAACAGGTGATTGAATATGCGGTGAGAGCAGTGAAACGCGCCCGCCAATATACCGATAATGTTGAGTTTTCCCCCGAAGATGCGGGACGTTCAGACGAAGACTTTTTATGTCGGATTTTGGAAGCGGTCATTGATGCAGGAGCCACTACCTTAAATATTCCTGATACGGTCGGCTACAGTATTCCTCAACAATTTGGCACAACTATCGCTAATTTAATTGAGCGTATTCCTAATTCTGACAAAGCCATTTTTTCGGTGCATTGTCATAATGACTTAGGTTTGGCGGTTTCCAATTCCTTAGCAGCGGTAATGAATGGCGCACGCCAAGTTGAATGTACCATTAATGGTTTAGGTGAACGTGCAGGGAATGCTTCATTAGAAGAAGTCGTGATGGCGGTGCGTACTAGACAAGACATCTTTACGTGTGAAACTGACTTGGATACCCGTGAAATTGTCACCTGTTCTAAATTAGTCTCTTCAATTACAGGTTTTCCCGTACAACCCAATAAAGCCATTGTTGGCGCGAATGCCTTTGCACATGAATCAGGAATTCATCAAGATGGTGTCTTAAAAAATCGTGAAACTTACGAAATCATGCGAGCCGAAGATGTAGGCTGGAGTACTAATCGCATGGTTTTAGGTAAACATTCTGGACGAAATGCTTTTAAAAGCCGTATGACGGAATTAGGGTTTGAGTTTCAAAGCGAACAAGAATTAAATGATACTTTCTTCCGCTTTAAACAATTAGCCGATAAAAAACATGAGATTTTTGACGAAGATTTACAAGCATTGATTTCCGAAGTCAGTATTCATGCTGAGGAAGAGTCTATAGAATTAGTGGGGTTGCGCGTCTGTTCAGAAACAGGAGAAGTCCCTAAAGCACACGTTACTTTACGCATTGATAATCAAGAAATCACAGGTGAAGCAGAAGGCAGCGGTGCGGTTGATGCTAGTTTAAAAGCGATTGAATCAATTGTTCGCAGTGGCGCGACCTTGGAATTATATTCCGTCAATAACATCACTAGTGGCACAGATGCACAAGGCGAAGTCACTGTGCGTTTGGAAAAAGGAGGACGTATTGTCAACGGTTTAGGTGCGGATACTGATATAGTGATTGCTTCGGCAAAAGCTTATATTAGCGCGGTAAATAAATTACAAATCCCCGAAGAACGTCGTCATCCACAAAAGGCGGATGTTTAATTAAATGTAACTATTCAAGCGAAGCCGCGACTTTTAGTCGCGCACGAAGTTTCATAGATGAATTTTAAAACGAGCTGATTTTAACCTGTCTAATCTATAGATTTTGGCGATGTTTTTAAGTCGCGGCTCCGCCTGAGTAGTTACCATTCTTTACAACTGTTTAAAAACTATGCTCGCAGCCTCTAAAGTTTGCTCTAAATCTGCCTCAGTATGTGCCGCTGAGACAAATCCCGCTTCAAAAGCTGAGGGTGCTAAATAAATACCTTGCTCCAACATTCCATGAAAAAAAGTTTTAAACCGTGCTTGATTACATTTCATCACTTGAGAAAATGCACTAATATTTTTTTCTTCACTAAAAAATAATCCAAACATCCCACCGACCGTATTTGCCGTCATAGGAATGCCAGCATCCTCAGCACGTTGCATCATTGCGCCAACAAATTGCGCTGTTTTCTCAGTTAAATCATTATAAAAATTCGGGGCAGAAATTAATTCCAAAGTTTTTAAACCTGCCGCCATCGCAATCGGATTACCTGATAACGTCCCTGCCTGATAAACACCGCCTAATGGCGCGATACATTCCATAATTTCACGCTTACCACCAAATGCACCCACAGGCATTCCACCGCCAATCACTTTTCCTAAAGTCGTTAAATCAGGCGTGATGTTATAAAGTTGTTGCGCCCCACCTAAAGCAACTCTAAAGCCTGTCATCACTTCATCAAAAATTAAGACACTGCCATGTTCGTCACACACAGCGCGTAAACATTCTAAAAAACCTGCCACGGGCGGAATACAATTCATATTACCGGCAACAGGTTCTACGATAATACAAGCAACTTGTTCACCGTATTCTGCAAAAAAGGCTTTAACCGCCTCACTATCGTTATAGCTTAAGGTGATAGTGTCAGCAGCAACAGCGGCAGGAACGCCTTTTGAACTAGGTTCGCCTAGCGTTAATGCTCCCGAACCTGCTTGGACGAATAATGAATCCGCATGACCATGATAACAACCTTCAAATTTGACGATTTTATCGCGCCCTGTATAACCTCGCGCTAAACGAATTGCACTCATTGTAGCTTCGGTGCCAGAACTCACCATGCGTACTAAATCAATCGAAGGAATTAACTCACAAACTTTAGTCGCCATTTGGGTCTCTAGCTCAGTCGGTGCGCCAAAGCTCAGTCCTTTTTCGGCCGTTTTTTTAACCGCTGCAATCACTTCGTCATGTGCATGACCTAAGACCATAGGCCCCCATGAACCGACGTAATCAATATAGCGTTTATTATCGCTATCAAATAAATACGCGCCTTTAGCGTGATCTATATAAACGGGTGTACCCCCTACTCCGCTGAAGGAGCGAACAGGCGAGTTAACGCCACCAGGAATTACATTTTTAGCATCAGTAAATAATTTATCTGCAAGTGTCATGGTTTTATCTTTATATATGTAAGAGTTTTTAATCGGATTAAAGGATAGGGGATGTGTTGATGAGTATCAAGTAATTGTCTCTACTTTAAATTTCAGGGTATTGGAAACGCGACTTTTAGTCGCGCACGAGTATATTATTTCTCTAGTTTGAGTAATTATGATTCGTGCGCGACTAAAAGTCGCGCCTCCGTTACTGCCCTTAAAAATCCAGCGTTACCCAATCTATACTTAAGCGTTCTTTAGAATCAACTAAGGAAAAGCCTTGCGCAATCACGGCTTGTTCAAAGGCAGGCATATGCAACGCGCCCCACGGAATCACTACCGTATTATATTTAGTTAGTGCAATCGCTAAATAACGTAATAAAACCTGATTACGTTTATCAACAATATCATGATTAATCGCGGTCATCGTTTCTACAGGCAAGCTCGCAGACCATTGATAAAATGATAACATCCACTCAACAATGGAATTACTGTTAGCAATATGCTCACCTAAGGTATTTAAAAAATTTAACGTTTCTGGAGCTAACTGATTAATATCAACATCTGCTCGTACAATATCCGTCATTTTTTCATCACTTTCTAAGACTTTATTATCTAAGTCCTCTGAACTAATAAAATTACCCTCTAAATACATTTCGTGCTGTGAACTTAAGCCAACAAAATCGGCTATTTTATCCATTTTAAAAGCATTTTTAAGTAATTGATCGGAATCACTCACGCCTTCTGCCAAAATAACCGCATTTTTTTCAATCAAGGTTTCGCTCAAATCCTCATAATATTCTTTTTCGCCAATATGAATCATCGCGACTAGGCGAATATTTTGTTCGCCTTTTTGATAATGTCGCTCCTGCAAATAAAGTCCGTCTAAACTTAAACGCATAAAACCCGCTGTTTCTTGCGTCGCTGACATTGATAAAGCGGCATAAAGATAAAAAGATAAAACGACAGGAAACAGCAATAGATTTGTTAATAAAAATAGTCCGCTATATTTAAAACTAAAGGAATAATCAACGCCTTGCCACACACCCTTATTAATTTTCAAATCCCAATAAATAGCATAAATCCCTAATAATAATTGGATAAAAGAAATTATTACATCAATGTTTTGATTATCTAAATAAACGGGCAGCGGTAACGCAGAAAGAGCCGCCCAGAAAATAAATAAAATCAGAGGAAGTAAGATTTTTTTAGGTAATTGCCGATTAATACTGATTAAAAAGTACATCACCAGCCCTAACAACAGCGTAATATTGGCGATAAGACTTCTAATCATCATTAGGCTGTGTATGTCTACACTATCTAGCAATGCATCTATAAAAGAAATCCCACCGTCTAATACAAAAGCGAGTACGAAAATTTTGCTATAAAGTTTCATGTTTAATCTTGTGGGAAGGCTTGGAATAATTCAGATGGAAACGCGACTTTTAGTCGCGCACGAAGTTTTATAGATGACTTGGGGCTATGAATTTAATGTGAGATATTAAAGCTGTCAGTTCTTTAAGACCTGACAGATTTCTACTCGGTTTACCCCTTCTTAAAATGGTAACCCTTTAGGTCTCGTGCGCGACTAAAAGTCGCGGCTCCGCTTTTCATGGACAATTCATTTTGGCGTAAGATTAACTGTTATCTTTTTTAACCTCATTAATTTGTGCATGATAAGAACGACGAAAATTATCTAAAACCAGCCTTTGATCTATTTCTTTAACGCCAATTTCTTTTAAAGCAACACGCGCTAATTCTAAACTCGCTTCGATATTTTCAGAAATAGCCACAGTCGCCCCTAATTCTTTGAGATAACGACATTGATTTAAATCATGACCACGTACAAAAATACTCATATCGGGGCGGGTTTCTCGTAACGAAATTAATAACTGCTCCGTTGCCTGCATATCATTGATAGTAATAATCATTATCTTGGCTTCACTTGCGCCCGCTGCACGTAACACTTCTGGCTGCCGTACATCGCCATAAAAAACTGGATGACCGTTAGCACGTTCCATTTCTACCCGATCAGCATCTAAATCCAACGCCACAAAAGATTGACCAATAATAGAGAGTACATCACCAATACGATTACCTACACGCCCAAAGCCTGCAATAACAATCGGTGCTTGTATCATCGCTTCTATATTTTCAATGGTATCCTTACCCTTAACATGCGATTGTAATAATAACTGCGAAAACATAGCGAGTGCGGGTGTTACCAACATACTCAACAACACCACCAGTAATAATTGTTGAAATACGTTTTCGCTCAATAAACCCGATTCATTAGCCAATGCAAACAATACCATCGCAAATTCACCGCTTTGCCCTAATACCAATGCCACGGCTAAAGCTGTTTTACCTTTTAGACCAAAAAGATAAGCTAAAGGCCACAACAACCCTACTTTAAAGATAATTAAAGTTGCCAGTAATATTAAAGTTATTTCAGGATTATCAAAAAAATAATTTAAATTGAGCGACATCCCCATTGACATAAAAAACAGCCCTAATAATAACCCTCTAAAGGGTTGAATTTCTGCCATTATTTGATGGCGGTAGGAGGAGTCGGAAATCAACAAGCCCGCTATAAACGAACCTAATGCCATCGACAAACCAATACGTTCTGTAATTAATGCCGTCCCTAATACAATCAATACCGCAGAGGCAGTAAAAACTTCTGGGCTGTCAGACATGGCAACGCGGTGTAAAATAGGATTCAAAAAATAACGCCCACCAAGAATGACAACGGTAAGAATAAATAAAGATTCCGCCAGCGCAATGCCAATATCTTTTCCAATGCTTAATTCTGGCATGGATAATAAGGGGATCAAGGCTAATAGCGGTACAACCGCTAAATCTTGTAATAATAAAATGGCAAACGCGGTGCGACCATAACTAGAATTTAAGGCTTTTCTTTCGGTCAATAATTGCAATACAAAAGCGGTAGAAGATAAAGCAAGAGCAGGGCCTATTAAAATCGCTGCGCGTAAACTTGCGCCTGCATAATAGGCAAGTCCAGTCAGTACCGCTCCTGTTACCAGAAGTTGCAATGAACCTAAGCCAAAAACAAACCGCCGCATTAACCATAAACGCGAAGGTTTCAGCTCTATACCTATCACAAATAACAGCAAGACCACGCCTATTTCTGAAAGGTGCGCTATTTCCTCTGGCTTATCAATCAAGCCTAGTACAGAAGAGCCAACAATCACGCCTGCGACTAAAAAACCAGACACAGCACCTAATTTAAGGGTCTGAAATATTGGGACGGCAATAACAGCGGCAATCAATAAAATAATGATGTCTGATAGATAAGTAACCATGATGTCCTTAAAGGTTGCTAAAAGATATTTTTGAAAATTATAGCGATGTTTTCGCAGCGGCTAATAAGCCTTGCATTTTAGACAGGCCAAGCTTACGAGTAAGTTCAATATTTCGTTGAGGAATTGATTCTGGATTAGGGTAGGATTTTAACGCGGCATCAATACTTGCTTCGCGTATTAAATGTAGCATGGGGAAAGGAGAGCGATTGGTATAATTTTCCGCATCATCGTCATCTGAGTCAGCAAAACAATACAACGGGTGAAAGCTTGCCAATTGATAAACGCCGTCATAACCTTGAGCGGCTAACAAATCATTAGCTAACTCTAGGTAATCGAGAAAATCATTAAAATCTTCAAAGTTATCAGCATAGATGACTAAAGTCGTTTCAATCTTATCATCGGTATCTAAACGCTGACATTCAATAACAAGTTGCTGCAAACAATGTTCAATATCGACACTACTATCTACTGCATAATAAATACTTTTGTCAGCGACAACCGCCTTAGCAAAAGGGCAAATATTATAAGTAACAATGACAGTATTGAGCCAGTTTTCAGTTTGTTGCTTAATTTGTTTTCTCATTTGTTTCCTGCTTGTTCTAAATAGCGGCGATATTTAATCGAAATTTTAAGCCCTGCAAAGCGTCCCGACATGCGCGTAAGCTCCTTAGTTTTTTTATCAAAGGTTAATTGCACCACGCTCAAGGCACGGTCTTCATAACCTTCTTCTATATTAGGGCTGTCCAATAGAAAATGATAATAATAAACCTCTTGCTCAGGCTCATCTTTAATTTCTATAGGCTCACCTAAACGCTGAATCACCACGCTTTTTTGCGGTAATTTAGCATCAATTTTGACATGCGAATTTGCTCTAAGCTGTCTTTTTTCCTTATCTAGTTTTCCTCCCGCTAAAGAACGCAATGAGGCTTCCAAAAACTTAGGCGGTGCAATTTCTAAAAAAAGTGACGAAAAAATCCATGCAGAAATACGTTGTTGCTGATTAAAATCTAAATCAAAAAAGAAGCTTAGCTCAGGCTTAAATAGTTTTTGTTTTTCATCGACTTTGCGAAAGCGGTAACGCCATTTTTCACCATTTTCAATGGCTTGTTTGCTACTAGGTTGTAATTTTGACAATAAGACAAAATCATTACTGTATAAAATCGGCTCATTAAAATAAACGATAAAGGCATTGTTATCATTTATGGTGAAATGTTCATCAAACTCATCGAGTTGTAAATACGTTTGAAAAGCCCTAACCCAATGCAAACAGCCTGTCAGGCTACCGAGCAATATAAAAATAAATAATAAACGGATAAAGCGAGAACTTGATATAAAACTCATACTCTACATCCTTTTTTAAGATAAAAAGCTAAACAGCCTTTATTATTCGGTTTACAGTTTAAATTAAGAGTCTAATAGCTTTGCCTAGTTCCCTGCGCCTCACCGTGTAAAAATTAATAACATGGTCGTCTATTTTTACCATGAAGGACATGAAGTTTGATCTGTACGGTTAATAAACTTCGTATTTTTCGTGGACAATTAGTTTCGCGTAAGTACCTGAGCTAAAGTTTTCGTATATTCGGAGCCGCGACTTCAGTCGCGCTAGAGCGTTAAAATGCTATTAACCTTTAAAAAACGTAGTGTTATT
>WTBX01000172.1 GCA_013138855.1 Methylococcaceae bacterium | reverse complement strand
TGCGTGTCCCGATCATACTGAAAAAGCTAAATTATTTGAATTGTTGAATGTGACGGCGAATACCAGTATCGAATTAACGGAAAGCTTTGCCATGTATCCCACCGCAGCGGTGAGTGGTTGGTATTTTTCGCATCCAGATGCGCAGTATTTTAATGTGGGTAAAATTGGTGATGACCAGTTAAGCGATTATGCACGTCGTAAAGGCTTAACCGAAGAAGTCGCAAAACGCTGGTTATCGGCACATTTGCATCATTAAGCCACATAGATTTATTTGCGATAAGGCAAAAAAAAATGGAACGAAATTATCAAAACCTTGTTTTACAACAAGATAGGTTGAATGAGTATCTGGAGCAGTATTTAGCAGAAAACTCTCGTATTAAAATTAGGAACGATGATATAACTGTTGCTAAACGAACAATCAAATTAGGCTATATTGGTACTGATGATGCAACAGTAATTTTATTTTTCAAAAAGAATGGTGTCACAACAATTCAATTTAAAACAGGTAAAAACCATCAGCTTGGAAAAACTTTAGCGGATTATTTATATGAAACAGTTGACCTGAATGAAAGCCTTTCTGTAAATTTATCGTTAAAAGGAGTTGATGCTACAAATATTTGTGAATTAATTGATGATTTACAATCAACTTTAGATGATAAAGGTGATCCAGAATTTACAATAACGACGCACCCTGTAAGTAATCATGCGATTAAATATGAAGTTGTAAGTAACCACTATAAAGACCGTCTTGTCGTTACACATTATCACACGACTAATGTTCTTCAAATTCAAGGACGACCATTATTTTGTTACAGGAACGTCTCTTATTCGCTGGCAATTTTGCTTGATCAGGAATCTTTGTTAGCTGTCATTAGTCGTACTTCAGATGAAGATAAATTACTTGTTAGACAAGAAGTTGCAAAAGTATATATCGAAAAAGTATATCAGCACTCATTTTCTCGAATGGAGTCCGTTTACAAGGAACTTTTAGTTTCTAGCTATTGCGTTAAATTGGCATCTCCTAATTTACCTGAATATTCTATGTTACTTTATGCTGATCTTCGTGTCTTAGAAGGTGTTATTAAGGAAACTCTAATGAGGAATGGTAAATATACGGATAGCGATAAACTTGATATAGGATTTTATTTTGATTGTACTGCAAGAAAGTGTGCATTAAAAAGTGAACACTCGAATGATTTTAATTGTGAAAACACTTGTAAAGCTCTTGAAGAATGTTATCAGTTTTATCGTCAACAACGCCATTCATTGTTTCATATGAGTGATATGGCATTTACATCTCGCCTCATTTCAACCTTAGGCGAAGTAATGAGTTTGAGTGCAGATATAGCATCCAAAATTGAAGAGCTTTATAAATCGTGTAACAAATTATGAACTATCATTTTAGGCTAGTTAAAGAAAAAAAAGTAATTGTTAGCAGTGTTTGCTATCTAAGCCCTTTGCAGGAGTTGTTAGAGTTGGCAAAAGAGCTAAAGAAGGAACGGTATCTTGGCGAGGTGTTGTTTGATTTGTTATGCGTAAATGGTAACAATCCCAATAGATTTGTCTCAATGCTTTTTAATGGTGAAGAATTTGAACGTGGCTCTGTTAAATCATTAGTTAAACCGAGTAAATTATTATTAGATACACAAGATAGTTTTTACAAAAAACACCTCTCTTTTATTACTAGCTCAGTTCTTTCTACAAAGCAACAAAATAATTATTTACCTTAACCCAATGAGTAGTAAGCATCATTTCTGATAGTTACTCACTTGTCATTCGGATAAGAATGAAACTCAATTCCTTAGAACTTAAAAATTTCCGTTGCTTTGAATCAATTAACATTGATTTTGATGAGCAATTAACGGTGTTAGTCGCTGAAAATGGCGCAGGAAAAACAACTATTTTAGATGGCATTGCAGTTGCTTTAGGTGTTTTTGTAGGAAGTTTTGATACAGGCGTTAATAAAGGCTTTAAATCACAAGACGCTCTACTATCTAAAATAGAAGCTGACGATAACCGAGGGTTAACTAATATGGAAGCCCAATATCCTATCGTAATGACTGCTCAAGGCATTATTCAAGATAAACCTGAAACATGGCGGAGAAAATTAACAGGAGCTAAAAGCAAAACAACGGTTGCAGAAGCTTCATCATTAAGAAGTTATGGAAAACACTTGCAAGAACAAGTAAGAACTCCTAACACTAAAGTTGATTTACCTATTGTTGCTTATTATGGAACTGGAAGGTTGTGGCGACAAATACAAGCAAGAGAAAGCTTTAGTAAGGAAAGTCTTTCTCGCTTATTTGCTTATCACGATGCCTTAGAGCCTGCTTCTAGCTATAAAGAATTTGAGAAATGGTTTAGAGACACGGCGCGTGCTGAATATGATGCGATTGTTGCTAAAGTACAATCACATCAAACAATTAATCCATCGGACTTATTACCCAAAGAAGCAAATACTTTAAAAAGTGTTCGTGAAGCGGTTAATATTTGCTTGAAAATAACGGGATGGAACGGTCTTCAATATGACGCAAAGTCTAAAGAACTTGTCATAAAAGATGCTGCTAATAGATTTTTTGCGGTTAACCAGTTGAGTGACGGCGTTAAAAACATGTTAGCGATGACCGCAGATATTGCTTATCGTTGTGCAAAATTAAATCCGCATTTAACAAACGCTCACCAAGAAACAGAAGGGGTAGTATTAATTGATGAAATTGATATGCATCTACACCCCAAATGGCAACAAACCGTTTTACAGGATTTACAAAAATCGTTCCCGAAAATTCAATTTATTGTTACCACACATAGCCCTCAAGTATTAACCACCGTTAAAGCCGAACATATTCGTATTTTATCGAATGATAATCAAAGCGTGACCATCCCGTCTATTAATACTTATGGCGAAGAAAGTAAAGTAACACTAGAAGATGTGCTGCATGTTAGTTCTCGACCTGTCTGCTCGGATGGAAAATCACAACGGCTTAAAGAATATTTACAGCGAATTAATCAAGGTGATATTGATAGTTCAGACATTATCATGCTGAGAAAGCAGCTCGAAAGCGATTTTGGCGAGAGTTATAGCAAGCTAAAGTTAGCCGATATGGTGATTAATAAATGGCAAGCTAAACGATCAATGTCGTGAAATATTTACCGCAAACTCACAATATTCCCTATCAATTAGCACAAAGGCGACAAGCAACGCCTGCTCCTGAAAATCCAACGACAGCGTGGAATAGCTTTAAGGGTAATGCTCACGTTATTGAAGCCTTGTTTTATCGTCAACACGGTCTTTGTGCTTATTGTGAAATTGAATTAGAGCTAATGGCTGATAAAGGTATTGGGCGACACATTGAACACATCTTGCCTAAATCTCTCAATTCTGAATTAACCTTTGAATATAGCAACATGCTATTGTCCTGTTTTTCATCAGGCGGTGAAATAACAGCCACGGCAAATGACCCCGCTCCGATAAGTTGTGGACATGCCAATAGCAAAAAAGCTAATAACTGGGATGTATCATTATTTATAAAACCCACCGATAATGATTGTGAGCGATATTTTAGCGTTGAATTGGATGGTGAAATTATTCCTCATCCTCAACTAACTTCTAATGAAACACAACACGCGCACTACACAATAGAGCTTCTAAATCTTAATTGTTTACGTTTAAAGCGACTTCGAGAAGAAATTATTATCGAAGGTTACAATATTATCAATGAATTACAAGGCAGCTCAGTAGCTCTTGAAAATTTCTTAAAACTAGAAATGAGTGAAGTAAATGGAAAGTTACGAGAATTTATAAATCTTCGTAAACAGCATTTTAGATAGCCGAAGTTTAAACCTTTAAGGGCAAATATAAAAAATGGACATAAAAACGAAAATTGAACACGGTGCAGAGCAACTAATGTATGCCAGTCGTTGGGCTTTAGCCCCTATTTATATGGGATTAAGTTTAACTTTGTTTGCCCTTGCAGTTAAATTTTTTCAAGAGATGTACCATTTTCTCCCTCATATTTTAGAATTCAATGAGTCTGATTTGATTTTAAAAATATTGTCGATGATTGATTTAGTGCTAGTCGGTAGTTTGGTTGTTATCGTAATGTTTAGCGGTTATGAAAACTTTGTCTCGCAAATGGATATAGGTAAAGATACCGAAAAGTTAGATTGGCTAGGAACGCATGATTACGGCTCTTTAAAAATGAAAGTTGCCGCCTCAATCGTGGCAATTTCCTCCATTCATTTACTAAAAGTGTTTATGAATATTGAAGCTATACCTAATGATAAATTACTTTGGTATGTGGTTATCCATTTAACGATGGTTTTATCCGCATTTTTAATGGGATATTTAGATAAAATCACTAAACATTGATATTTAAAGTAGTCTGTTAGTAGGTTTTATGAAAGGTGATACTAAAGCAATAGATTTTATTAGCGTAGATAATTACCTCGGCTAGGGTCAGCAAATAATCTTATCCGTTTAGCGGAGGTCTTGATGATAGAAGTAATCTTTAAACCCAAAAAAATCAGCTTATTATTTCTAGCAATAATTGTTTTTCTTACTTTAGTTCATAGCATTGTTTTAGTTGCTTTTTTTCATTTTGACAACCCTAGCATCGACATTTTTGTTGGATGGTTTGATTTAGATATTGAACACAATGTGCCATCAACATACTCTGCTTTTGCAATACTGATATGTTCTTTGCTTTTTTTTACGATTGCTATACATAAAAAGCAGCCCATTGATTATGAAAAATTATGCTGGATTGTTTTAGGAATTATTTTTATTTTTTTATCCATAGATGAATATTTGCAGATTCATGAAAGCATCGGCGATATAGTCGAAAATCATATTAACGCCACAGGTTTTTTATATTTTCCTTGGGTTATTCCCTATGCTATTGCGGTGATAATTTTTATTATAATCTACTTGAAATTTATTCTTGGATTGCCTAAAAAAACAGCCGTACTTTTTATTCTATCTGGAACACTGTATCTCACAGGCGCGATAGTTTTCGATATGCTTGGAGGCAAGGAGGCGGAATTACATGGTGTTGATTCTATAAGCTATTGCATTCTTTATACCATTGAAGAGTTTCTTGAAATGAGTGCTATTGTCATATTAATGTACACGCTACTTTCATATATTGAAAAACATTACGGATATATATCCCTAAGCTTGAAAGTTTGTAAGTAGCTGAAAATGCTAGACAAGATTGAGCCTAAAAAATTGATATATCTAATATATCTGGATAAAAGATTTGCTTAATATGTCAGAACTGTGTGGTTTATTCGATTTATTTTCAAAGACTTGCTGTATGTTGTAGGCTTTATAACTCAAACACACAAATAAGGGAGTGTTATGAAGCAATTAACGTTAAGAATACTGTGCTTTATCTTTATTTTTGCCAGTGCTGTTGCAGAAAGTAATGTCGTTATATGTCATAAAGGACAGACCATTACCGTTGCAGAAGCGGCTGTTAGAGCGCATCAGGAACATGGCGATGATTTAGGAGCCTGTGTTTACAAAGATGAGGGCAAGCAAAAACCGACCAGTGGTGGGGAACATGATTATTCATATTACCCAGCGTCTTCCGTATATTTTGATAATACCGATAAAGTCTGGCATTTTTTTGCGGGCAATCAATGGATAACAGATAAAATATTACCTGCATTATTTGACATTAACGATAATGAGCTGGTTAAACTGGTTTTCAATACCGATAAGCCTTATCTTCATCATGATGAAGTCCTTAAAAAATATCCTGTTGCCCTCCCAGAAATAACTAAACATCATTACAAATATTATCCTGATTTATCTAGCTATTTTGATGTTGACGATAAAGTCTGGCATTTTTTAAAAGACAATAAATGGGTTACTGCCGAAATTTTACCCCCTACGTTTAAAATTGGCGATAAAGTTGTTGATCTAATCTTTGATACCGATAAGCCTTTCACTCATCACAAGGATGTAATTAAAAAACATCCGCCTGTTTATCAATATAAATATTATCCTGATGCTTTAGTTTATTTTGATGACCCTCACAAAGTTTATCATTATTTTCACGGTGGCAAATGGGTAAGCAATGTAATACTCCCTGAGTTTATTAACATCATTGGTCAGGATTTTAAGCTTATTGAGTTGAAAACTGATAGACCTTATCTA
>WTBX01000432.1 GCA_013138855.1 Methylococcaceae bacterium | reverse complement strand
CATCACCATTTTTGAGCCAGACCACGCGCCACCTGAATTACCATGAACGTCACTAATTTCAATCTCTAAGACATCTGCATTCGTACTGTTTTCAACAATATTATATTGCTCACCTATATTTTCTTGAATGTAAGACGTTAATTTTTCCTTCAAACGGCATTCGTTCTTGACAGCATCTCTAATTTCATCAGGATTACTGAAAACAATCGTCTTAATAATTAAATCTTTGCTCGCGCTCGTTGAACTGGTAGCAGCACTTTGCTTTGGCGCATTAGATGCACAGGCAGACAATAATAATGTAATAAAAAAAAGCTTTATCAATTTCATCTTTATTCCTTATGTTTTTACGGAGGTAAGTTATTAGCTATCAAACATGGCGATATTATTTCGCCCAGTTAATAAGCCTTGCTGAAAGTTGTTATCATCTGTCCATAAATCGCCTGCGAGAATAGCGACTATTTCTTCTTTAACTCGCGGAGCGCGTTCAGCTTCAAAAAATAAATTATGAACTAGATTAGAACGGTAAAAACGTTCTATCATTAAATACATGGTTTGAAAGCCTGTTTGATATATCTCATCGCTACTATTATGTAAATCAGCCTCGGCTTCGCGTTGTTCTTCAAATCCTTGATGCAAACGATCAGCGACCATTTCCGCTGTTTTTACCGCAAAGAAAAAACCCGATGAAAATACAGGATCTAAAAACCCTGCGACATCACCACAACAGGCATAACGCACCCCATGCCGTTGCTCGTTAAAATAACTAAAATCAGCCTCGGTGCGAACATCAGTGAGTAATTCTGCACCCTTTAATAATTCAGTTAAACGCGGTGATGCTGAGGCATAATGATTAAATAAATCAGCACCTTTTAAATCACTAGGTGCATCTTTTTGTACGACTAAACCAACACTTAAACGCTGATTTGTTAGCGGAATACACCAAAACCATCCGAGTTCGGTAAGTAAAATCTCAATATTGCCTGTTTCAAATAATGCTTGAGTTGTTAGGTTATTGACTAATTTATAATGTTTATATAGGGCGAATTTTCCGAGTTTATCGAGTTTGTTAATGGTTTGTTGTGAACGTCCCATAATCGCATTACGACCTGTTGCATCTATAAAGTATCGCCCTTGATAATTTGCTTTATCGGTTTCAATGTTTACTCGCTCAGTATTACAATCAACATGAGTGACTTTTTCTTGCTCATGCGTTTCTACACCGTGTTTAATGGCATTTTCAAATAGGCGTTGGTCAAATACGGAGCGTTCGACTTGAAAGGTTTTATATTTTCCTTCAAAGGGAAAAAAGGTGCGTCTGCCTGTTTTTTCATCTATAAATTCTGCCCCTCCTTTGACGAGATTGCCACAGCTCCAATCTATGTTTAAGCGTTTCATAATCGGTTCTGCCATCGGTAACATAGATTCACCGATATGAAATCGAGGGTGTTGGTCTTTATCTAGCATTAATACGTGATAGCCATACTGTGCGAGTAAAGTTGCTGCCGTGCTGCCCGCAGGTCCTGCCCCTGCAATGATGACATCATAAATTTGATTGTCTGACATAGTTAGTTTTGTAAATAAGTATGCCAAATCGCAGCATTAATATTGAGGGGAATCAGTCCACTTTCCTGTTGCTTAAGGGCTTGCAGCAAGGGAACAGCCGCTGTTGCAGGTGCTGAATTAACTAAATCACACCAGTCTTTATTTAAAGATTTCTCCACAGGCTTAATTTCAGGCACGCTGATTATAGCTAAGGCATTATCTACTTCGGTGCTTAATACCAAGGCACAGGCAAATGCGATTTTGCCTATGGGTGCAGCTAGGTATTGTGGCCATAATTCATCATAACAAACCAGTAATAAATCTCCTGAGGTTTGTTGTAATTGTGACCATGACTCTAATAAACCCATTGCAAATCCATCATCAACCGCTGCAATAGCCGTAGCGGGTTTTTGGCAGTGATTTAAAATTCCCCAATAACCTGCGGTGGTGTTGTGAACGGAGTTGTGAAATTGAGTCGGTGACAGTAATTCGTCTTTATCAGGCAATAAACGACATAAGGCATCGGTAACTTGAATTTCACCGCCTAAAGAGGCAAAGACAGAAGGTAATTTTTCTGGATTAACGTTAGCTTTTTCACAGGCATGAGTCGCCGCAGTAATCGCCATTTTTGAGGTTAAACTGGTACGTCGTCGCATGACTGCGGGAATCAGTGTTTTATCAACATCACTTCCGTCTAGCTCAAATTGAGTTAATACCTCAGCATTAGGGCAACAAATTGCGCTACTTTTTATATATATTTTTCTCATGATTTTTTCGCCACAATAACACTGGCATTATTACCACCAAAACCAAAGGAATTGCTCATGGTAATTTTTAAAGGTTGATTCAGTAGCGGTTTTGTTAGCACCTGACATTGGCAATCTGGGTCTAAAGTTTGCAAGCCCGTAGTCGCTGGAATAAATTGCTGTTCTAAGGCTAGCAAAGTAATGATGGTTTCCAACGCGCCTGCTGCCCCGAGCGTATGACCTGTAATCCCTTTCGTTCCGCTACAAGGCAATTTATCTGCAAACACTGAATAGACGGCTTTCGCTTCAACTGCATCATTAATTTTAGTTGCAGTGGCATGGAGGTTTAGATAATCAATCGAAGACGCTTCAAGTCCCGCCAAATTTAAAGCCGATTCCATTGCCAATTTAGCTCCTAAACCTTCGGGATGCGGATGGCTCATGTGATGAGCATCAGACGATTCGCCCACCGCTAATAATTGCGGACAATGCTGATTATCATCGCTTTGTTTTTCCAATACTAATAAACCAGCGGCTTCACCAATACTTATACCCGAACGATTTGCATCCATCGGTTTGCAAGGTTCTGGTGAAATTAAATCCAAGCTATTAAAACCGCGTAGTGTTAATCGACATAAAGTATCGACCCCTCCGACTAAAACCGCATCACAAACATTATTATCTATTAACCGTTGACCTGCTGCGATGGCTTTTGCGCCCGATGAACAGGCGGTAGAAATTGCAAAACACGCCCCAGTCAAACCTAATTCTAATTGTAAAAAACGTCCTGTAGCTTGATAGGCATGACGTTTAACAAAATTAAAATTTTCGGGCATGGTTTCATCATGCTTTAACAAATAACCATACGCTGATTCAGTTTCATACAAGCCTGAGGTGCTAGTGCCGATAATTACGCCGATACGCTCTGCGCCATAACGCTGTTTCGCTGTTTCAACCACATGGCGAACCCCATCTTCTTCATAATTTAAAGCCGCTAATGCCACTTGTGCATTGCGACTTTGATAGGCTTTTAAATTGTCTGGAATATCAGGTAATGGCTGTTTTATTTCACCCACATAAGCGTTGAAAGCTAATTCAAATAGCTTTAGCGGTGCAAGTGGACTTTGATTAGTTTTAAGTGCTTGTGATAAAGCTTGCTTACCTAAACCGCAGGCATTTAGCGTGGTGTACGCGGTAATAGCGGCGGCTTTTATTTTGGGGGATGTTGTCATATATTTAAGGAAGTTACACAACGGAGTGAAAAAGCTTATTTTTTCACTCCTAAATCTTGTTAACAGACTAGTACCACTAATTCTAAGTAAGCTATAAAATTTGATTTGTACGATTAAAAGACTGGCAGCTACCCAAAAGACTACGTCTTTCAGGTAGCCGCCAGTCTAGCGTAAAATTATTTTATAGATTACTTTAAGAAGATGGTGCTAGGTTACTAATGCTTGCAGTAAATTTAACCGAGCCTGTATTTCTAGTTGTTTGCGAATTTCATCGCAATAATAAAGTATCGGACTATTATAAAAGTTATTTAAAACTTCGCGGCGTTTTTGCTGATAAATATGTTCTGAAACCCAAGCATACTCTTTACGAATCTGCTGTTGATATTCTGCAAACCGTTCAGAACTCGCTGCAAAAATAGCTATATCAATATCAACTAATAATTTTTCATCATTTGTTTGCGGAGCTTGTTGTTGATGCGCAGTTGCTAGAATTAAATTATAAATTCTAGTTATCACTGTATCTTTAACGCCTCCGTGCAACAATATTTCTTTCGCCCAAAGCGCGGATTTGTCCTCATTGTCAGCCGCCTCAGTGTTATAAACTGCATCGTGAAACCATAAGGCAAATTCAACTTCTAAAGGTTTTTTCGCTAAATAATGGTAAGTATCAAAAAGCTGTAAACATTCATCAATATGTTGTTCAGTATGATAATACCTATGAGATTCATGATAAGCATTGCGTAAATTACTCCAGACGCTTGCTTCATTCTCCAGCTTACAATTTAACTGTTTGAGCAACTTTGAAAAACGCTTACTTTTAAATAGTGTCATTTGAGCTAATCTACTTTAAATTTTAAGGGGAAACTCAAATTTAGAAAAACCTGTTAGGTTTGTTTCTCCAAAATTTGATTAATCCAGCACAAGAATTTTTTCGACTAAGCGCACCCAGTAAGTCGCACCCAAAGTTAAATTCTCATCATTAAAATCATAATGTGGATTATGTAATAAACAGCCGCCTTCGGTAGAACCATTCCCAATCCACGCATAACAGCCCGCCTTTTCCTGTAACATAAAGGCAAAATCTTCCGAACCCATGCTCGGTGTCGGCTGAAATACTTTATCTTTACCGACTAATTCTTGAGCGACTGCTTTGGCAATCGCTGTTTCTTTTGAACTATTAATGGTAACAGGATAGCCTGCATTTTCTGGATTAATGACAATTTCTGCTTTTATATTATGCGCTTGACATAAACCGTCTGTAATTCGCGTAATTTCATCGCTAATAAAAGCTTGTAATGACGGTGTGAAACAACGAAAAGTTCCGCGAATCACCGCAGAATCAGGTAGCGCATTCCATGTATCGCCAGCATGAACTTGAGTAATACTCACAACCACCGCTTTTGCTGGATCTATATTTCGACTAACGATCGTTTGTAAGGCGGTAATAATTTGACTCGCGGTAACAATCACATCATCCCCTAACTGCGGCATTGCTGCATGAGTTCCGCGCCCAGTTAGTTTGATTTCAAAACAATCAAATGAAGCCATGACTGCACCTGTTTTAAAGCCAAAGTTGCCTTGCGGAATACTTGGAAAATTATGTAAACCATAAACACTATCAGCAGGAAACAACTCAAATAAGCCCTCATCTATCATTGCTTTTGCACCTGCGCGTGCTTCTTCGGCTGGCTGAAAAATAAAATAAACCGTACCGTTAAAATCTGCCTGTTCACTCAAATAAGCCGCAGCCCCTAATAGCATCGCGGTATGCCCATCGTGTCCGCAAGCGTGCATTTTTCCTGAATGTTGCGATTTATAACTGAGCTCATTTTTTTCTTCGATAAACAATGCGTCTATATCGGCTCTTAACGCAATTTTCCGTGTGCTATTGCCTGCCGATAAAGTCGCTACCACCCCTGTTTTACCTAAGCCTGAATGAACTTCTAACCCCAATTTTTGCAAAATTTCTACAATATAAGCCGCAGTTTCAATTTCCTCATAAGCGGTTTCAGGAAATTGATGTAAATGCTGCCGCCACTGGCGCATTTGTGTCTCTAGTTGTTGAATTTTTACAGGAATATTCATGACTGATTGTTTTAAATTTAAACCTTCAACTTAACACCGAGGGACTATTTATCCCGCTTTAAATTTAAGAGGCAGAATAAAGTTTTCTAAAGTTTAAATAAATTTTTCGGTGATAATCTATTAAGCGTTCTATACTTATAACCTGAATGAATCACTATTTTAATATTAAGCGGCAGTATTATCCATGCAGATAACATTCCCCAGACTGAAATAGTTGTTATATATTCTTATGATCGAGAAAAACAATGGTAAATTTCAGAAAAAATAAAACAGACGGTGAACCAAAGGTGCATAACGAAAACGATGAAATCACTGATGTATTGTTAATGGATCAGGATGAAGTTCCCGAATCAAAAGCTGAAAAAGTCGGTGATGTTATTTATGAGTTGATTGAAGAAGACCAAAATACAGAACAAAATACACCAGAAATAGCCAATGCTGCTGTTAACAAGCAAATCAAAGAATTGCAGCAGACTCAAGAATTCATCAGTCTACAATTAAAAGAGGCTACTGTAGCAACTGATAAACTAACTCGAAAACTGCAAAAAGAAAGACAGACAAAACGTGCTTCGGTAACTAGCTATGTTGGTCTAGCAATGGGGGGGTTAGCATTGATTATAGCGGTTACAGCCGCCTTGTTTTTAGGAAGCTTACATCGAGACGTTAAAGATTTAACAGCAACACTAGAAGGCAATACGCATAGTAGCTCAATAACAGCCCCTGTAGACATTAAAGATATTAATACACGAATTGACGAATTAGCTACAAAATTTGATATGCTTTTAACAGGACAAGGTAATATGGATGAAGCCCTAGAAGCCACATCAATATTAAAAAAACAGTTAAAAGAGCTGGCTAACGATCATTCTTCAAGCTCTAAAAGCAAAACTGCTGTTGTTAAGCCTTCCATAAAACTCAAAAGCCAGGTTAAGCAAAAAACATCTAAAAATAGCCCTAGAATCACCACAAAATGGCAGCCAAAGAAATCGGTTACTACGGATAAAACTGTTAAAACGTCTATAATAACTAAAACGAGTTCTCAGAAAAAAAACACGGCGGTGAAAGCGTCGCTTAAAAAGCCAGAAGAAAAAATAGCAACGACTTCAAAACCAGCCGCAAGTAAAACACAGGCCATAGCAATAACGCCAAAAACAGCTATTTCCATCGAAAAACGCGGCAAAGATGGCAGTCTTTTAAAAGTGCCTGCTAAAACAGTATCATTAACACAAAACACCGAAAAAAAAGCCGTTACAAAAAATAAAACGAAAGATTGGGTCGTAGGGCTTGGGTCTTATAAAAATGCAGCAACTGCCAAAGAAAAAGCCAGCAGCTATCGAAAATCAGGTGTACCTGCTATAGTTGTAAAAGTTAATGCTCAAGGGCAAGTTTGGCATCGTGTCTCAACCAAATCTTTTAATTCTAAAGAAGAAGCTTCGGCTTATTCGACTCAAGTGAAACAAAAACTTAATATTAAATCGACACTAGTAACTAACCATTAATAACAGTAATCGTGAAATAAAATATTTTAAGCAATGTTAATAACTGGAATAAATAGACCCGCTACCTATATAATATTCAAGCTTCATAAAACGACAGACAAGTATGACTCAATTTAAATCCCTTATTACTTGCAGTGAAAAAGAAGAGTCAGATGAAACGTCAGCTAAGCTTGATTTTGAAAATCAGGAAATAGATTTATTTGGTTTTAGTTCAGAAGAAGCTCTTGATAGCATTATCTTTAAAATTTCAAGAGACCCTAAAAATTTACATGTGCATTTACAACGGATTTTTTTTTGCTATCAACATGATTTAATTGATGATTTATTTGCGGCTTTAGTTGATTTTTTAATTATTCTTGAGGGGCAGGGCAGCAGAATTAGTCAACGAATGATTACGGGGGCAAAACTAAAGCTTCCTCCTGATGAATATACAACACTTAAAAATGCCTTAAGCCTTTCAATAGATGAGATTAGACTATTAAAAGGTAATACTGACACCGTTTTCACTCAAGGGCTAATAGGTATCAATTTATTAGTAAAAAAAGAAGAACAAAAAATTCAGCATGAGCATGATCCTTTGGATTTAGCGAGAGATTACATCGCTTATAGCCAGTTAGATACGGCGATGGAAACGCTTGAAGCAGCAATTCTTGTGGATTTTGAAAGACAAGAGTTACATGATGACTTACTAGAGTTATATAAACTTACCCGAAGTGAAGATAAATTTTTAAAAATGTATAACAACTTGACAACGCAAGTTAAAACTATTCCGCCTGCTTGGGATGAATTAAAAGGTTTCTTTAATGAGCGATAACCAGCAAAAACCACTACAAGTTGTTCTTCATGGAATGGACGGACGCACACATAAATCTATGGTCATGTATTTCCAAGGCCCCTGCAAAGGCTCGGCCGTGGTTGTCGAAGACCTTGATGCTGAAACAGACATTGTTGATGTTGATTCGCCAGCAGGAAAAGAGGCCTTAGAAAAACTCAGATCAAAAAGAAATCCAAGGCCTGTGATTGTATTATCCAGAGATGAATTAAAACTGGAAAATACTATTTATGTTGAAAAACCTATTCATCTAGCGATAATGCAAGCGGCTTTTAATGATGCTAAAATCATTATTCAACAAAAAGGACTGACAAAATCAGCCCCCAAAGAAAAAACAGCCGCGACCACAAATACAGATAAAAAAGCATTAGTAGAGTCTGATGAGCGTAAAAAAACCTCTAAACATGCAACAGCAACCCAGTTAAATGAAAATGGTTTTTCTACTTTTATCGGCATTATTCCTGATATAAACTTTGAAGATAAGGAGCAAGTCCTCAAAGCTTCTTATAGTCCTAAAAATTATTTTCAAGGTTATGTTTCTTCTGCTTTTAAAGTTTCTAAAAGTAAAGGCCGAGTCATACAGTTAAATTCAAACTGGAAGCCTTTGTTAATTTTTCCGCATAGTCATGAAATTTGGCTAGATGCTGATGATAAACAACTAAGAGCCTTCGCT